>NZ_JBBIAM010000061.1:0-55816 GCF_054185185.1 Bradyrhizobium sp. UFLA05-153 | reverse complement strand
AGCGATTCATCCGATTCAAGATTCTTCGATCGAGCCTCCCGCAAATGAATCAAGCACTTGTGGGTAATTGAAAGCTTCGCCGGACGGCTACCATAAGGGGCGCCTGTCACGCCCCGCGCCCGTAGTGCGCCAAGCCAGAAATCCGTCCCGATTGCGGCCGCATCGTTGCGCGTGTTCGCTCGTTACGGTTGAATTGGTGGCGGGAGAAATGCCATGCCGCTGGCTGCCGACGGGAAAGGCAAGGCTGTAGCTCACGGCGAACTGCGGGCAATAGCATTCTGGATGACGGTTAAGGGAGCCGCTCCTGTCCAGCCAGTACGCGTTTTCGTCAGCTACGAGGCCCTGGCCCAACTTGATCCATTCGATCGAGACTTCGCTGCTGCCTTCAAGCATTTCGAGAGGTTTCGAGCCCGCATCGAGGCGGCTGCCAGTGACAAATTTGATCGGGACGGTCCCGATGCTGACAAGTACGAGGGGATGCCTGCGATCCGGTTGACCACCAGCGATCCGATCTAGGACGTGGACTCGGCTCCTGAGGGCCGAGAGGAAATCTTCCGATCGGTCAGAGCACACTGCTGGTGCCCCCATTGGAGAGGTGCACGCTTTCGGTAAAGGCCCGAGTTGCTGCCCGCTTCGCAAGCGCATATACAACGTCGAGCAGGAAATGGACGGCAATGAATGACGACTTGCTAGAGCGCGCCGATAGAGCGATACGAGACAACAGTCCATCAGGGAACGGTGCCTTGCGAGGCTGATGCAGGCAAGGCTGCGCGTACGCGCGTCCAGAGGACGTTGCAATGGGCGCGCTCCGATACGGCTAGGGTTAGTCGGCTTGGCTTGGAAACGGCCGATAGGGTTGTCGCCGCTCTGGAAAATCGAAAGGCGAATACAGTTTCACGCGTTTCGGATGAAACGTAGCGCGGAAATACATGCGATGGGCCGTCTGCGCCGTTGGTTGTTGCAGCTCACGTACCGAACACCGAGAGCTTCTTAAAAACATACCGCCACCTGACAGCTTCGTTTGACGGAAGACCTACGAACCGTTCCCTTCGCGAGGACGACGAGTAACCAACACTTCGGTGCCCGATCACTTGAACTTGTCTGCGAGAGGCAGGCGGCGCTGCGAGGGCGAACGGTGCGAGCTACTCTGCTCGTCATGGCGGCCGACTATCGAAAAGCTAGCTAAGCGCCCAAGCGGGCCGTTCGACCACCGGCCTCTTTCATTTCGCGAACGTCGCCTGTTGGCCCCTCGGGTCATTTGCTGCGGTTGCTCATATGCTGGCGCTATCGGGACCGAAGCGGCGAGCGGCTTGCGCGATGTTAACCATAGAGCAGCAGCACCTCATTGGTGCTGTCGACCACCGAGTGCACGGCCTCGCTCATCATCGCCGAGCTTCCGGTCCACGCTGCGCCTCCGATCTTGGTGACCGCGACGAGGACGTTGCCGACGAGCGCGGCGTAGACGATGGTCTTGCTCGGTCCTTCTGCGGCCATGTCACCGAAAATCTCTCTTCGCATCGCCGAGCCCATCCGCATCGGTCGGACGTCGAACGGCTCGGCGATTTCACTTCGGAACCGGATCGGACAGACCAGCTCCGGGACGCTCGAGCCGCCCGCTCCGGGCCAGCTTCACGGCATGGCCCAACGCTCGGGCTGCATTCAGTACCTGCTGCTGGAACGCGCGGTCTTCATCCAGATCGTGGTGCGAGGTCGCGTATTGCTTCATGTAGCCGACATAACCGTCCATCTCGCCGAAGCGGCCCGCCGAGATCAGGTGCATGTCGGTAAGCCAATCGGACAGGGTTCGGCGCACGCCCTCGGCGCCGACGCTATCGCCGTGAACGATCAGGCCGAAATGCCGGCCTGCGAGATGGCGCGGGTACGACCAACCCTTCTGCTCGAGGACCTTGGCTTCATCGACTTTCTTGCCGTGGGTCGAGGTCGGATCGGGATTGCCGCCGTCGGCACAGACGAGGCGATCCATCATCGCCTTGAGTCCGCCTGGCACGTGATACCAATTCACCGGCGTTACGATCAGGACGCCATGGGCGGCCACCCAGAGCGGATAGATGTCGTTCATCCAGTCGCTGGTCTGGCCGAGCGAATAGTTCGGATAGCAGCTGCACGGCCAGTGGCACAGCGGCATGGCCGTCGAGACGCAGGACTTGCAGGGATGAATGTTCTTGCCGAACTCGGACGCAAGGCGCGAGAGATCGAGGATGTCGACGGCAAATCCCATGTCGGTGAAGACGGGCTCGGCCAGCTTGACCATGCGCCAGGTCTTGGACATCTCGCCGGAGCAGGTATGCTCGCTGCGGGCCGAACCGTTGACGATGAGGATGCGCGGCGTCGCCTTGGCATCGTCATGCCGTCGCTGCGCCTCAAGGATGGCGGCGCGCGTCGCGAGCCAGTCGACAGAGAGGTCGTAGGCGGGATCGGCAAATCCCGCGCCGGCCTTTTGCGTCACGGGTGACTTGCGCGTATGGCTGTAGGCGTCCCAAGCCGCGCCAATGATCGCATCCAGCTCCCCCTCCAGCGGTGTGAAGGCGGGATCGACGAACTGGCTCTTGTAACGGCTCTTGAACTCCTCGCGTGTCAGCTTGACGGGCGGCATCCCTTTGCGAACGTCCGGTTCCGTCATGCTGGCTCCTTGATAACTCGGTGCAGTTCGACCAACCGAGACTTTCGCCTGCAGTTCCTAAGCCTAGGGTGGCCGGTTGACGGCGCCTCCAGCTTCGATCGATAGGCGCATAGGAACCCGTGCTGAGCTGAGGCGTCAGCCAACATGGCTCAGTCAATCAAAATCCGATTCCACCAATTCGGCAGCAACGACGTCCTCCGCGTCGAGCGGCTCGAGCAATCCGGCCCTGACGCGCGCCAGATCCTGGTCTCGGTACGCGCGGCCAGCGTCAACCCCGTCGACTTCAAGATCAGGTCGGGCAAATATCCCTCCGTAAAAAAGGGACCGCCTGCCCTACACGCTAGGCCGTGACGTCTCCGGCACGGTGGAGACCTGCGGCGCCCAGGCGACGCGCTTTCGGCCGGGCGACGCTGTGTTCGGCATGGTCCCAGTGTTCGGCGGCGGCTATGCCCAGCAGGTTGTGCTCGACGAGCGCGCCGTTGCCGATATGCCCGCGGGGCTGGATCATGTTCAGGCCGCGGCTATCCCACTCGCGGGGCAAACGGCCTATCAAGGCCTGTTTCGGCACGGCAAGCTCAAGGCAGGCGAGACAGTCCTGATCCATGGCGGCTCGGGCGGGGTCGGCCATTTCGCGATCCAGTTCGCCAAGGTCATGGGTGCCCGCGTGCTGACGACAGTGTCCACCGAACACGTCGATTTCGCGCGATCGCTCGGAGCCGACGTGGTGATCGACTACAAGGCCCAGCGCTTCGAAGAAGTTGCCAAGACTCTCGACATGGTATTCGACCTGATCGACGGAGAAACCCGCGAGCGGTCATGGGCGCTTCTCAACAAGGGCGGGCGGCTGATCTCGACCTTGACCGAGCCATCGCAGGACCGCGCAAAGGCGCTCGGCGTAACCGCGATGCGGTACACCGTCGAGCCCGATGGCGAAGAGCTGGCCGAGATCGGAAGGCTGGCCGATGCAGGCAAGTTGAAGCCGCACATCCAGGCGACATACCCGCTCGAGCAGGCAGCCGAGGCCCTGGCGACCGTCGAGCACGGCCACACCACCGGCAAGATCGTGCTGACATGCGGCTGAACGGGAGCATGTCATGAGCACACCCAACCGACGCTCCCTGCTGGCGGCGGCAGCCGCGTTTGGCGCCACCGCGGCGGCCTCGGCCCAGCCGCGCAACGAACAGATGATCGGGGACAAGGGCGCAACCATCATTGGTCCGCCTAATCCGGAGCGGGAGCTGCAGAACCCGGAGATATTGCGGCCGCCGTCCACCGACCACGGCTCAGTGCCGAACCTGCGGTTCTCGTTTGCAGACGCGCATATGAAGATCCGAACCGGCGGCTGGTCGCGCGAGGTCACGCAGCGCGAGCTGGCAATCTCGACCACGATGGCGGGGGTCAACATGCGCCTGACGCCGGGCGGCGTGCGCGAGCTGCACTGGCACAAGCAGGCCGAATGGGCCTTCATGCTGGCTGGCAGGGCCCGCATCACGGCGGTCGACAATGACGGCCACAATTTCATTGCCGATGTCGGACCCGGCGACCTCTGGTATTTCCCTTCCGGCATTCCACATTCGATCCAGGGATTGCCGGACGAAGGTTGCGAGTTCCTGCTCGCGTTTTCCGGACGGCGAGTTTTCGGAAGACAGCACGTTTGCGATCACCGACCTGTTCGCCCACAACGCCCCCGGCGTGCTGGCGAAAAACCTGGCCATCGATGCGAAGGCGCTCGACCGGCTTCCCAGGCAGGAGCGCTTCATCTTCCAGGCCGAGCCGCCGCCCCCGCAACTGGAGGCGGACGCGGTGCACGATACGCTTGGCGCCGTACCGCTCGACATGGTGTTCCATCTGACGCAGCAGCCGCCAACCCAATCGCCGGGTGGCAACGTCCGCATCGCCGATACCCGCAACTTCAAGATCTCGACGCACGTCGCGGCGGCTTTGGTCGAGGTCAATCCTGGCCACATGCGTGAGCTGCACTGGCATCCGAACGCCGACGAATGGCAGTACTACATCGCGGGCCACGCACGCATGACCGCGTTCGCAGCCGAAGCGAGGGCGCGGACGTTCGACTACCGCGCCGGCGACGTCGGCTACGTGCCGATGTCGATGAGCCATTTCATCGAGAACACCGGCGACAAACCGCTCCGCTTCCTCGAGCTGTTCAGGTCGCCGCGCTTCATGGATGTCTCGCTCGCGCAATGGATGGCGTTGACCCCACCTGAGCTGGTCGCGGCGCATCTGAACATCGATCGCGCGGTGATCGAGAAACTGCGCAAGGAAAAGCAGCCTGTCGTCTAGTCATTCGCGCCAGACGTCCATCAGCTCGTCGGTGGTTGCCAGATCCACCTGCCCGTGAAAACGCGTTTGATACATCGTCATGAGCGCATCGTGCCCGACGTCGGACGAGCTGCACAGCGCATCTTCGACGATGACAACCCTGAAGCCGAGATCGACGGCGCTGAGCACCGTCGAGAGGACGCAAACGTCGGTCTCGGCACCGGTAATGACCACCGTACCGATCCCCTGCTCGATCAGCAGACTTGCCAAAGCCGGATTGCTGAACGCCGAATAGGCCGGCTTGTCGACGACGCGAACCGGAGGCACGTAGTGGGCCAGCTCCGGCACGAGTTCAAGAGCGGACGACGGAAGGTGATTTCGCGTCGCCTGCTGCCAGCGCCGAAAATAGTTTTGCCACTGCCCGGGACGATCCTCCGGCGCCTGCGGCGTGATGAAGCGTGTGAAAACGGTTCTCGCCTGATAGCGCGACACGATCGCGACAATCGTCGGCAGCACCCGCTCCATCCAGGGCGTTGCCCAGAGGCCGCCTGGCGCAAAGATGTTCTGCATGTCGGTGCAGAGGTGCACGGCGTTCCGGATTTGGGCAATCTCGGATTGGCTGTCTCGCATCGTTCCTCCCCCTTGAGCGCTTCCGGTGGGGTAACGGATCGAGAGCGCTGACGATCCCTCGCGGGTGCGCCGCTGCCTGGAACCATCATCGCGCGCGCCTGTTCGTTTCAGGTACATGTGGTCTCCGGTTACTAAATGCCGATGAGCGCGATACCAAGATCCGGCCGCTTCCTGCGGCGAAGGTGAACAACGGTCTCCGTGATCGTCACCTCCAGCGTTGGCTGGACCGATCCCGACAGGAGGTGGCCGCCGCGCAGCGTGCCATCCTGCAAACCGAGCACGGCGTGAAGATGCAGGCTGGCCTTGCCGTCATCCCCCTGCGCGACATCGCCGAGCAGGCTCAGCACCTCGCATTGCTCGCCAACTTCGATCGGCTTGTACTTCTTGGCCGCGAAATCGAACCAGCCGACCTTCGCCTGTGAGAAGGCGCCAATCGCCAATACCGACGCGCCCGTGATCTTCTCGCGATCGGCGAATTCGGTGATCGTCTTGAAGGCCTCCTCGCCCTGATCCAGAATCAGGACAAACACCCGCTCCGCGCCGTCGCTCATCGTCTTCGATTTCATCCGAAAGTCCCGCTGTTGTGATGTCCACTAGGTGGCCGAGATCAGCATCTCTCCGCCCTCGATGATTTCCGGCACCACGTCCTTGAAGAGCCGCACCGGAACGGACTTTGCCGCTGGTACCTTGCTGCCTTCTGCGTAGTGCCAGAGCGGGATCAGCCCGTTGCATTCGGGATAGTAGCCGGCGAGGCTCCGGCGCGGGATGTCGTAGGGCACGACCTGAAGCTCGCTGAGGCTGCGCTCGACACCGTCGTTCGCCTCCGTCACCAGCGTGACGGTGTCTCCCGCCTTCAACCCGTCCGCCTCCATGTCGGCCGGATTCATCAGCACGACGTATCGGCTGCCCTGGATGCCGCGAAAGCGATCGTCCTCGGTGTAGATGGTCGTGTTGAACTGTCCGTCGGCTCGCATGGTCATCAGCTCGTAGACGTCATCGCTCTCCCGCGGCGGCGCAAAGGCGGCCTTGGGAACGGTGAAGTTCGCCTTGCCGTTCGGTGTCTTCCACTTGCGTTCCCGAGCAGCGAGAGGACGCGGAAAGCCGCCCGGCTCGAACATGCGCTTATTGAAGTCCTTGAACTGGTCTGGATAGGTGCGCTCGATCGCGTCCCTCACGCGCGAATAGTCGGAGATCCAGCCGTCCCAGTCGGCCGTAGGATTTGGCTTCAATGTTGCCTTGGCAAGGCCTGCGACGATCGCCGGCTCCGACAGGGCATGCTCGGCCACCGGCCTGCGCTGGCCGCGCGATCCATGAATGCAGGCGGTCGAATCCTCCATCGACACCGCCTGCGCGCCGCTCGCCTGCTCATCGATTTCGATCCGGCCGAGGCATGGCAAGAGATAGGTCACTTCGCCGGGCACGATATGGCTGCGGTTGAGCTTTGTCGCGACCTGCACCGACAGGCGCAGGCCGGACCAGGCCGGTTCCATCAGCGAGCGCTCCGGAATGGCGCGAACGAAGTTGCCTCCGAGGCTGACGAAGCCGCGAACGTCACCCTTCAAAATGCCCTCGCAGGCATCCACCGTCGACAAGCCATCCCATCGCGGCGGCTCGAAGCCGTAGAGTTCAGCGAGCTTGTCGAGCGGCACCAGCTTTGTCTTTTCGGAGATGCCGACCGTGCGCTGGCCCTGGACGTTGGAGTGGCCGCGGATCGGCGAGATGCCCGCGCCCGGCTTGCCGATATTGCCGCGGAGCAGCAGCAAATTGACGATCATCTTGGCGGTTTCGACACCGTGCTTGTGCTGGGTGACGCCCATGCCGTAATTGACGATGACAGCCTCTGCGGTCATATAGGTGTTTGCCGCCTCGAGCATCGCCGACCGCGACAACCCCGATTCCCGCTCGATCTCGCTCCAGTCCTGACCGCGGCAGAACGTTGCGAACTCCTCAAACCCCGCCGCGTGCTGCGCGATGAAATCGACGTCGATCATCCGCGGCGTGCCATTGGCCAGCGCGAGATCGTCCGACTCGATCACCCATTTGCAGATGCCGACGATCGCCGCGGCGTCGCCCCCGACCCGGACCTGATGATATTGCGTACTGATGCGGGTGCCGCCCGCGATCATCTGAAGCGGATTTTGCGGATTGACGAAGCGTTCGAGACCCCGCTCGCGGAGCGGATTGAAGGTCACGATCGGCACGCCGCGCTGGGCCGCCTCCTGGAGCGGATGCAGCATGCGCGGTGCGTTCGTGGTGGTGTTGTGGCCGAAGAAGAAAATGCAATCGGTGTGCTCGAAATCCTTCAGGAGCACGGTGCCGACCGGAGATCCGATCACCTGCGGCAACGCCACCGACGTCGTCTCGTGACACATGTTCGAGCTGTCTGGAAAATTGTTGGTGCCATACATCCGGCCGAACAACTGGTACATGTAGCTCGCCTCCAGCGAGGCACGGCCGGAGGTGTACATAATGACCGAATGCGGATCGAGCTTGTTCAGCTCGGCGCCGATCTCACGGAAGGCCTCGCTCCAGTCCACCGCCACATATTTGTCGCGGACCGGGTCGTAGCGCATCGGATTGGTCAGCCGGCCCAGCTCTTCCAATTGATGATCGGACCACGTTCGCAGCTCTTCGAGCGTATGCTGCGCGAAAAACTCCGGCGTGACGGTCTTGCCTGTTATCTCCCACGCGGTCGCCTTGGCGCCGTTCTCGCAGAACTCGAACGGATGCGGGCTCGCGGGCTTGGCCCAGGAACAGCTCACGCACATGAAACCGCCGGGCTTGTTCTGCTTCAGCAGGATCTCGCTTCCGAGAATCGCGACCTCTTCCTGCGTGAGGATATGCATGACGGCATTGAGCGAGCCCCAGCCACCGGCCGGCGCATCATAGGTTTCGACTTTTGCTTTTTGCCGCATGGCAGGCCCTTCGATTGCAAGCCCCGCACGGAAAACTGAAGGCGGCAACGCTGGTTCCTCCCCATTCGGAACATTGCGCGCGCTGGCGCGTCGATACTTCGTTGCAGGACAAACACCATGCACGGCTCTCGCTCCGCCAAATGCGATCGCGCGTCTGCTCCTACCGCTTCGGTCAAGATGCCCCGGCTGACCTCACGAGGGATGCAGGACGAGCGCGTGGTGGCCGAGGAGTGTCCCGTTGCGCTCGTCTTTGACGGAACGGCCATGGCCGTGCTGATGGCCACGCCATCCGATTTAACCGACCTCGCGCTCGGCTTCAGTTTGACTGAAGGAATCATCGAGCATGCCGGGGAGATCGAGGAATTGTCGGTCGTCCCCGGTCCCGACGGCATCGAGGTCCGAACCTGGCTGCGGCCAAGGGCTGGACGCCTCCTGAAGGATCGGCGGCGGCGGCTGGTTGGCCCGACCGGCTGCGGCCTGTGTGGCATCGAGAGCCTGGCCGAAGCGGGCCGGATGAAGCGCATCGTCGAGCGGCGGATCAACCTCACCCCGGAACAGATCCGCGCGTCGGTCGAGCGCCTCGGCGAAGCGCAGATCCTGAACCACGCGACTCGCGCCACCCATGCCGCCGGCTTTTTTCCACTCGGCTGCGACGACATGATCTTGCGCGAGGACGTCGGACGCCACAATGCGCTCGACAAGCTCGCCGGCGCGCTGTTCTCACAAGGGATTTCGGGCCACATGGGCGCCGTCGTCCTTACCAGCCGGATATCGGTCGAGATGGTCCAGAAGGCCGCTGCCATCGGTGTGGGCATTGTGGTCGCCGTCTCGGCCCCGACCGCACTTGCAATTCGAAGCGCACGCGTCGCCGGGATCACGTTGATCGGCATCGCACGCGGAAGCGATTTCGAGATCTTCAGCCATCCCGCGGGAGTTCTTCGTTGAGCCGCCGACAGGTGCGGCCTGCGCGGATGATCCACTTGCGCCAAGGCCATTGCCCCCGGGACAGTGTCCGCTATCGCCCTCGCGACTTCGTGTCATTCATAGTCGCACCGGGGTTGGCCGAACGCGGACTGCTCGATGCACCTTGATCGGTGGCTGCTGCCGAATTGTTTCCGCCTCCAGAACCCGCCTGCTGCAATTTGCCGGCAATAGGACGCTCGAGCGCTCGTTCCTAGTGATCATTGAAGTCCCGACGCGAGAGAAAGGAGCGAGTGCAAACCCTCCTACGTTCACCCGCGTCCTAGTGACGCTTGCAGTCTCGGAACGAAGGATCGGTCGATCCGTTGGTCGATCTCACTCGTTCAAGGAGGAGCGTGATGGACTGGAACCGTGTCGAAGGCAACTGGAAGCAGGTGAAGGGCAAGGTGAAGGAGCAGTGGGGCAAGCTTACCGACGACGATCTTGATGTGATCAACGGCAAACAGGATCAACTCGAAGGCCGATTGCAGCAGCGGTACGGCTACGCAAAGGATCAGGCGCAGAAGGAAGTGAATGACTGGTACGGCCGTCAGAAGTGGTGATAAAGAGTTCACTCACGGACCCCGCAGATGCGGGGTCTTTTTTGCTTACGCGAGCCGTTCCCGATCTTCTCTTGTCAGCCGCGCAGCAGTAAGGACGACGCGCACCGCGCGACTGATTTCGGTTCCAAGTGCATCCGATCACAAGCAACAGCGGTTTTGGCGGCCTATTAGCGTCTACTTCTGAACGACGTGGATCACCAGGTAACTCGCCGCCGTCGTGGCGCACATCGCTGCTATTCAGTCAAGGGCGCGACGAACTCCTTTCCTGGAATTGGCGCGACCGAAGCAAACCGGCCGATTGGGCAGCTCGAATAAACTTGCGCGGGCTCGCGAAAGAAACTGAGCGCCGAGCATCCAAGAAGCAGCACGCCACCGCCTAATTCTATTTGCCGTCCTTCGCGAAAGATTTCGCGGCGTCCTTGATGGCCTGTACCGCAATCTTCGGCCCCTTCCAACCGATGATCTTGAGCTTCTTGTTCTCCAGTTCGTCAGTCGCAATGAAGAACTTCTCTAGTTCCTCGCGGATTGGCTTTGTCAGATCATCAACGTCGTGCAATGCCTGCTCCGAGTGCGAGTTTCGCGGTACGGCAAACAGGCGGTCGTTACGCTCGGATTTCTTTTTGCTCTTCTGCTCGATCTGAAGGATGCCAATAACGCGGCAGGTAACGACAAGTCCCGGAAAGGTCGCGGCGTCATGGATCACCATGATGTCGAGCGGGTCTCCGTCGTCTGCTTTGGTAGAGGGCACGAAGCCCCAGTCATGGGGATATGTAAGCCCCGTCAGCAGTGACTTGCTGAGCCCGAAGCTTTCAAGCTTAGGGTCATAGGCGAATTTGGCACGGCTTCCCCGAGGCGTTTCCACAACGACATGGACGTCCCCGTCTTCCGTAAAGGGCGGCAGGTTGAAGTAATTTGCCATAGCGTACGTTTCTTTTGAACAATGTGCCAAGGCAGAGATGACTGGCGAGTTCCAACGTCCCATGCGACCCGCCTTGCGGCACACACGGGCGAACCCTCAGATTTCCGGCGTGGTGTTTTAAGCCGCTTGTGCGTGCTGGTTGACCTCACTCTCGGCGAGCTTAGTTAGCGTCTCGTCGGTCTTCTTTTCCTCCGCGAGTGTTGCCTCCAGCAGCTTCACGGATTGTTTGAGGCCAAGCCCCGCTGCCCATGTCTTTAGCGTGCCGTAACGGGCGATCTCGTAATGCTCGACTGCCTGCGCGGCAGCAAGGAGTCCGGCGTCCAGCGCGGGCGCGCCCTTGAACTCCTTCATGACCTCCTGACCTTCCTCGATAATGCCCATGATGGCGTCGCAGGTCTTGCCCCGTGGCGTCTCGTCGATCTCCTCGAAAACTTTCTCAAGCCGGGCCACGTGCTCTTCAGTTTCGGTCTCGTGCTTCTGGAAGGCGGCCTTGAGATCCTCGGACTGGGCCGCTTTCACCATTTTCGGCAAAGCCGACAGGATCTTCTTTTCTGCAAAGTAGATGTCTTTCAGCGTGTCGTGAAATAGCTCATGCAAACTGTTTTCGCTCGGCATTCGAATCCCTCCTTCTCGAGTAGCTACCCGGGGAAACCGCGAGACAAAATGTTGGTTCCAATCGATAGGCGCCGGCCGAGCATGCTGCGATTTCAGCGCCTGACGCTTCAACGGAGCTCAACTACGGAGGGAGGGCGGTTATGCGCACGCGCCGCTCGATCGATGGCAGGCGCGCCGCAGGCTTCCAGCGCCGCCTTTATCGATGGCGCGGCGATCGCGAGATCGTAGAAGGCCTAGCGACGTCTGATAGGTCTTGAGTTTTCTCGGGCACGAGACCGCTAGAGCAACTTCCTGTCACGCTCGCCCGGCGAGGCGCCCGTCAGGAACGACCACGCCTTTGAGCCGTTTGACATGCGTAACAAATGTTATTCCACCAAGAGCTGCCAGTGAGCGTACTTCTCGTCGAGGACGACCCTCTGATCCGCGAATTCGTCGTCGAAGCGCTGCGCGAGGCAGGGTATCACGTAATCCACGCAAGCACCGGCGAGGAGGCCCTGGCCTGGTGCAAGCGCCACGTCGCGGACGTGCTGGTCACCGATATCAGGCTGCCCGGAAAGGTCGACGGATGGCAGGTGGCTGAGCGCTGCCGCGAGCACGATCCGGATCTGCCGGTCATCTACGCCACGGGCTTCTCGCCAACTTCACCAAATCCCGTGCCCGGCAGCCTCACCCTAAAGAAGCCCTTCCATCCGGACGAAATCGTCCGGATGGTGAAGGAGCTCGACGGGAAGAGGCGGATGTCGCCGAATTAGCGTGCTCTATCGGCGGACAACCCGCGGACCTTCGGCATCACTTGCGATCGGACTCCTTGACCAGCGGACCGTTCTTCCGGCACTCGAGTTCTGCGAGCTTGGAGCACCGAGACGTCCGGCTTTTCGTGGTCGTGGTCTGGGCAAGTGCGGCCGGAGCGGCATTTGCTACGACTGCCTCGGCTCCGGACCCCGAGCATACTTCAAGGAGGAAGGCAGGTGCCGTCCTCCGGAGCGGCAGCGCGCCGGCCCTGATGGCTGTTCGCCGCTGTGCCTTCGTGCGCGTGTTTGCTTTGCGAAGATGAGACCTAACGCGAAGGCGGCGAGCGCAAGGCTATCGACCACTAACGTGAATGTTTCCATTGCATGACAACACGGGTGTTGTTCCCATCGCCCGCCGCTGCTCCTACAGGTCGCAGCCCTTGCAGGCTATGCGAGACCCTATCGAGCCGCTGTTCGCCCCTCGCGAGCGATCATCACCTAATTCCTTCGATCAGCGTCCTCCAGCCAAGCACATCGTTCCCCATCAGCAGCAAAACGCCGAGGGCAGCTAAGTGGTGTGGCAATTCGCAATCGGGACGAGCGCTCATATCGCTGACAAACGAGCCGACCGCGTTTTTAAGATCATGTCGGTCGAGATAATCGAAGGCCCGCTGCTTGCACCGCCCAACATATTTGTCGCGCGGCATTTCGGTTAGCAGGGAACGATTCATTTTTCCACCTTCCCGTCCAATGAATGTTTCCAATAAGAGCAGTTGAAAATGGAACGATTGACCTGTCTGTTCGCAAACCGACAAACGGTGCCGTTTCAGTCGCTGGTGTGGGAATTGGGATACAGACGGGGCGCAGTGGACGACCCGCGATCAGCGATTATCAGCGCGACGCGCTCGCTACGCACGCCCGATGCGTCATAAAACTTTCATCAAAAGCAACTGGCGGCGTTTCTTTGGTGAGACCGTTTCTATCGTCAACGGCTCACCCTGGGATCTGCCTTGTGAACTGGGCCGGCTCAGCAAAAGAGCAGCGCGAGAATGAGCAATGCCATCACATATGGGATCCGATCAGGAAAAGCTGCCAAGTCCAGCTCCTGTATCAGTGACAGAAAGACCACCCGCGCTCCCGCCCAATCGAAGGGAGAGCATCACTATGTTCCGGCAACGCCGCTTCAAAGAGTTTCAATCCCTCAAGGAGCGCCTTGGCAGCACAGCGAAACGCCTGCGTGAGGAAGCAGAGTTGCTTCCACATGACGGCGGTTCGCGACGGAAATTTGCATAACGCGTGACAGGCAGAGACAGCCTATCATAAGGGTCGCTTTTCTTACCGGGATTGTGAGCCCCAAAGAAAACCTCCTGTCGGCAATAGATGGCCCGCTAGCCGGAACCGGTGGTCTTTGTCACGGTCCTGTGGCATGAGCCTTGCTAAACCAAATCCAACTGGGATTTCAGCGCTCAGTTTGAGTATGAAACGCTGCCGGGACCTGCATTTCGAGCCCGGCAGCGTACCGTTTTGAGACTGAGGCGCGCGCGACGAATTCACTCTCGCAGCCACAGCCCAGAACCTTCAAGATGGCGGCCAAGTAGATCCCGATGCCCGCCCCGCGGCCCGCATGGGACTTCGTCGAGCAGATTGTCCGCATAGCGACGGAGTCATCACAACGAAATACTGCCGGCCTTTTTTAAATCGCCGTGGGCGATCTGCTCGATGAGACGAACTTCCGCTTTGACCTGTATTCCTGCCTGGTCGCTGTTTGACTCAAACCTGGCAAGGAGCCGCCCGCGAGGTTGTTAACCGCGCTGTGCCAAGAGGTTTTCGGCGAAGCGCAGCGCTGACGGCTTTCTACCGGAAGGAACATTTGCCGCATGGAACCAAGCGATTGGCTGACCGTTGGGCGCTAATGGCCAGCGGAAACTGACGCGCGCTCGCGCCAACAGGCTTGATTTCTCAGCTCGGCCTCCATCGCAGGGGAACCGATATGGCCCATGCCGCTAATCAAATTCCCGACCGCATTACAATCAATCTTGTCGTCAATGGCGTCAGGCGCACGCTCGACCTTGTGCCCTGGACCACACTCCTGGACGCCCTGCGCGACCATCTCGCGCTGACCGGCACCAAGAAAGGCTGTGATCACGGTCAGTGCGGCGCCTGCACTGTGCTGATCGATGGCCGGCGGGTCAATTCCTGCCTGACGCTCGCCATCATGACGGATGGCGCGGAGATCACGACCGTCGAAGGACTTTTCCGGGATGGCGTGCTGCATCCCTTGCAACAGGCCTTCATCGACCACGACGCTTTCCAATGCGGTTATTGCACGCCCGGGCAGCTTTGTTCGGCGGCTGGATTGCTCGCCGAAGGCCGCGCCGGGGATGCTGACGAGATCCGGGAGCTGATGAGCGGAAATCTCTGCCGCTGCGGCGCCTATCCAAACATCGTCGCTGCCATCCAGCAGGCAATGGGCCAACGGCCATGATCAACTTTCAGTACTCCCGCGCCACCGATGTCGCCGACGCGATCCTCCTGCTCACCGCCCATCCCGGCGCCAAGCTCATCGCCGGCGGCACCAATCTGATCGACCTGATGAAGGAGAATGTCGAAGAGCCCTCCCGGCTGATCGACATTTCCCGCCTGCCGCTCCGCAAGATCGAGGAGACGGTCGACGGAGGACTGCACATCGGCGCCATGGTGCCGAACTCGGATCTTGCCTACCATCCACTGATCGAGCGGCGCTATCCGCTGGTCGCCAGCGCCATCCTCGCCGGCGCTTCGGCGCAATTGCGCAACATGGCCTCCGTCGGCGGCAATCTGATGCAACGAACGCGCTGCGCCTATTTCTATGATACGGCAACGCCCTGCAACAAGCGAACCCCCGGCAGCGGCTGCTCCGCGATCGACGGCCTCAACCGCAACCATGCCATCCTCGGCATGAGCGCCTCCTGCATCGCGACCAATCCGTCCGACATGAGCGTGGCGCTGGCCGCGCTCGGCGCGCTCGTCCACATCGCCGGTCCGTCCGGCGAGCGCACGATGGCGCTGACCGATTTCCATCGGCTTCCCGGCGACGCTCCTCATATCGACACAAATCTCGGCCCCGGCGAGATCATCACGGCGATCGAACTGCCGCCGCGGGGCTTTGCCCACAATTACAGCTATCTCAAGATTCGCGACCGGCACTCCTATGCGTTCGCTTTGGTCTCCGTAGCCGCCGCACTCGAACTCGAGGGCAACGCGATCAGCGAGGCGCGCGTGGCGCTCGGCGGCGTCGCCCACAAGCCCTGGCGCAGCCTCGCCGCCGAAGCGGCGTTGCGCGGCCAGGACGCGACAGCAGATCATTTCTCGCACGCTGCGGATCTCTTGCTGCAAGGCGCAAACGCCCATTCGCATAACGGCTTCAAAATCGAGCTCGCGCGCCGCACCATTGTCCGGACGCTGATGCAGGCAGCAAACGCCACGCCGCAATCGCAGGCTCACAAGAAGATCGCGTGAGGGACCGATGAACGCCTATGTCGGAACAGCAACGTCCCGCGTCGACGGCCGGGCCAAGGTCACCGGGGCAGCCAAATACGCCGGCGAATTCACGGCCGACGGACTCGTCCATGGCTTCGTCGTCGAGGCCACCATTCCACGGGGCCGTATCGCCCGCCTCGACACCAGCGAGGCGTTGAAGGTGAAGGGCGTGCTCGACGTGCTTACCCATACGCATCGCCCGCCGCTCGCCGACAACGACGAGGCCTGGATGGACGAGGTGGCGCCGGACGACGGATCGCCATTCCGTCCGCTCTATGACGACGGCATCAAGTTCAACGGCCAGCCGATCGCGCTCGTCATGGCGCAGGACTGGGAAACCGCAAAGTTCGCCGCAACGCTGGTGCAAGTCGAGTATCAGCAGGAGCGAGCGTTTGCGACCGACCTCGAAGCCGAGCGCAATACTGCGATCAAGGTGAAGGAGCCGCACCAGCCGCGCGGCGACGCCGCAGGAGCCCTTGCCGGAGCGGCCGTGCGGCACGAGGCGGATTACTTCATCCCGACCGAGCATCACAACCCGATGGAGCTCTTTGCGACCACGGCTGTCTGGGACGGCAACGGCAGGCTCACAGTTTACGACAAGACGCAAGGCGTCCAGAACGTCCATAAATATCTCTGCAGCGTGTTCGGCAAAAAGCCCGATGACATCCGCGTGCTCTCGCCCTATGTCGGCGGCGCCTTCGGCTCCGGCCTGCGGCCGCAATACCAGGTGGTCCTGGCAACGCTTGGCGCCCTCGCTCTGAAGCGCTCGGTTCGCGTCGTGCTGACGCGGCAGCAGATGTACGGACTCGGTCACCGGCCGGCGACGATCGAGCGAGTTGCGCTCGGCGCCAAGCCCGACGGCATGCTCGATACGGTCACGCACGAAGCCACGGCCATCACCTCACGCTACGAAGATTTCTCGCGCAACGACAGCGGCTGGGCGGAACAACTCTACAAGAGCCCGAACAGTCGCTATTCCCACAAGCTCGTCCGTCTCGACGTCTCCACTCCTTGCGACATGCGCGCGCCCGGAGCGGCCTCCGGCGTCTGCGCGCTCGAATGCGCCATGGACGAGTTAGCCGTCGCGCTCAAGCTCGATCCGCTCGAGCTGCGGCTGAAGTGCTACTCGGATCGCGACCAGAGCGAAGACCTCCCCTACACCAGCAAGCAGCTGCGCGAATGCTACGCCCGCGGCGCGGAGGCCTTCGGGTGGGGCAAGCGCAATCCTGCTCCTCGCTCGATGCGTGATGGCAAGGAACTGGTCGGCTGGGGAATGTCAACAGGCGTGTGGGAGGCGCTGCAGATACCGGTCGCGGTCCGCATCGTGCTGACCGCAAATGGTCATGCCGAGGTATGCTGCGCGGCATCCGACATCGGCACCGGCACTTACACTATCGTGGCGCAGGTGGCGGCCGATGCACTTGGGCTGCCGATCGAGAACATTAGCGTCAAGCTCGCGGACTCGACCCTGCCGCAAGCTCCCGTCGAGGGCGGTTCCTGGATGGCTGCATCCAGCGCGCACGCGGTTCTTGCGGCAGCCGAGGACGTTCGCCAGGAGCTCGCGCATCTTGCCGGCGCGATGCCCGGCTCGCCGCTCGCTGATATCGATGCGGCCGACGTCATCCTCGTCGAAGGCGCGATCGCTAGCAACGGCGAAAAACGCCGCGCGGTCTCGATGGCGGATGCGATGCGATACGGGAAGCTCGAGCGGATCGAGAAGCAGAAGCTCAATCACTTCGCGGAGGACAAGTCGCACGCCCGCAACACGCATTCGGCCGTATTCGCCGAGGTGAAAGTCGACGAGCAGCTGGGCGTCATCCGCGTCACGCGAGTCGTGAGCGCGGTCGCGGCCGGACGGATCCTCAACACCAAAACCGGCCGCAGCCAGATCATGGGCGGCGTGGTCTGGGGGATCGGGATGGCCCTGCATGAGGAGACGTTGATGGATCACCGCTTCGGCCGGATCATGAACGCGAATATCGCCGAGTACCACATCCCTGTGAATGCCGACATCCATGACATCGATGTCATCTTTGTCGAGGAGCGCGACGACCGCATCAACACCCTGGGCGTCAAGGGCCTTGGCGAAATAGGCATCGTCGGCGTTCCCGCGGCGATTGCGAACGCCGTCTATCACGCGACCGGCAAGCGCATCCGCCGCTTCCCGATTACGGTGGATAAGCTGCTCGCGTGACGCACCAGACGATTTGCCCTCGCCTATTTACCGGCTCCTGATCGGGACGAGGCCGACCCATCTCATCCACCTGTCGTCGAGTGTTCCGAGAGCTGTGGTCTCGCAAAAGGAGAGTCAACACCAGCCGACTTGGAGATTCAAGGCTATTAACCGTCCCCTGAGCACGATGACGATCTGCCGACAGGACTCGTAAGCCATCTTTGCGCTGTTCGGGTTCACTGGCCTGGTGCGTTGCGGCCAGATCATGACCGTCTCTTCGATCGAGCGATTCGGAGAGACCCGGATAGCGACATCAATTTACACCATGCATCTGCGGCTGGTGGCACCATTTCGGAATACAGGATCAGGATCGTGGCAAATCGATCGATTGGCCGTGTTGCCAAGACCGTTTTCCAAGCCTCCAGCGTGTGGTGGGAGAGATGACCCTGGGCCCACGTCTTTCGCAAAGACAAGCGCGCCTCATCCTTGGCGGTCCCACGATCACGCTGGGCGGCGCTGACGCTTGTCGTTGCACTGGGCATAACTCGAGCGTTCACGGCCGACATTGGTCATCTGGCCCCGCCAGGAGTCCCTGCAACGGAGTTTCCCTCCCCTAGACGTCCCGTGGCACCGATTGCCAGCCTGAGCCGCTCCGCCGAGGAACACCGCGACTCTTTGAATGAGGCCGGTCAGGTTGCACTTCTTCTTGGGCTGAAAGCAGGCATGACGGTCGGCGATATCGGTGCGGGCGGCGGCTACTACAAGATCCGCTTCTCATCCCTCATCGCCCCCAGCGGCTCCGTCGTCGCCCAGGACGTCACGCCAGAGTACCTCGTCGAACTCGGCAAGCGAACGGAGCGACTGGGGCTGACAAACATCATCTTCGCGATGGGCGAACCACACGACCCTCGCCTGCCGGCTTTGTCGCTGGATGCCGCCATCCTCGGGCACATGTACCACGAGATAACCCAACCCTATGCCTTTCTCTATAATCTCGTGCCCGCCATGAAGCCGGGCGTGCGGATCGGAATTGTCGATTTCGAGCGTCCAACATCAAGGCATGGCACGCCGATTGAGCTGTTGCGTTGCGAACTATCCGCCGTTGGCTATGGCGAGATCGCCACGTATCAGCTCGCGGGCGATGGAGGATACTTGGCGGTGTTTCTTCCACCGCAAGAAGCGAGTCGAAGAACTCCCCGCGACATAGTTGCGTGTACCGATAGTGCTGGCACGCGCTGATTATAATTGTTGGATGCCAGCACGCATCTCGCGACGCCGCCGTTCGGGCGGCGCAGCGGATTACCGGTCAAGTGGCTAAATCGTCATCGATCCCGAGAGGGATGCTGCGGCTCGTAGGTCGCTCCCGTCATCGGTCGAGCGCAAGGTTAGGTGAAAATGAAAATTAACGCGCGGCCGGAGGTGTTCGGAGCGATCCGGGCGGCGCAGGAAAAGCATAATCAAAGTTCTGACTGCGCAAAAGCATGTGAGAAGGGCGCCTTGGAACCACCGTGGCGCCGACGACTTAAATCCGTAGGCCAGCTTTCCCACCGATAGCTGGCCTATCCGACACTTGCCTCCACACAATGACCAAAGGGGAGGCCGTGCATTCTCGAGAGGTTCGCATGAGTGCCTACGAGGACGACATTCGCAGACGCGCATACAAGCTCTGGGAAGAGGCTGGCAGGCCCGAAGTCGCGTATGGACGAGTTTTGGCATGAGGCTGAGCGCCAGCTCAAAGAGGAGCAGGTGAAGCATGAGCTCAAGACCCCTGATACTCTATGAGTCCGCTCGGCTGCAGCCGTGCAGCTGATTGGGGGGATCTACCGAACATCAATAATCGAGGACGAGAATATGGCGACCCAAACAGTTATGAACCGCACGGGCGACAGCCGCCATACCTTCGACCCGACGGACGCAGAAGAGCTGGCACAGGCCGAGCGTCGCTTCTACGAGCTGACCAACCATGACTTTACGGCAGCGATCCGGACCGGTCCGGGTCAGGTCTCGCACATCCGGTCGTTCGATCCCAAGGCCGAAGAAACGCTATTCTTCCCCCGCCTTGTCGGGGGATAGCAGGGTTTTGGCATGTCCGCCTTTCGGCCCCTTGGGCCGGGCAGCCGCTCGCGCGTCAAGGCAACGAGAGCGCTCTTCATCGCGTACGGCGCAGAACGCACGCCGGAGGGACGGTCTTTACGGCTGCTCCGGGAATGGCTTTCGCCGATGCAGCGCGAGCAGTTCGTAAGGAAGGGCTACTTCGAGGTGATAGGGAGCGCCAGCGGTAAGCCCTACCGAGTTCACCTTGGCAGATCTGCAAACGTGTGCGCGCTGGATGAAAACGGCCACCCGAAGGAAGGTCTGTGTTTCATGCCGGTTGGTGACTTACCAATCGGCGACGTGATGCTCGCGCAGAAGATCGCGCTTGAAACTGATGAGAATGAAGTGAACGAGGTCGCGAGAAAGTTCACCACCAGCACTTTCCATTTTAGGACCGCCTGATCTCAGCGTAAGAGCGCAATTCGAGAGATTGAAACTCTGAACTCTGCACGTGGTCGCGGCCACTTGTTCGACTAATGGACGCGCAGATGCTTCTGCGGGTCTTCATCGCCGCTTCGACGATCCACGGTTAGCGCCCGGTCCAGTAGCTGGGTTTGCTGGACAGGAGGCGCACACGTTTGTCTTCTCGGATGAGCAGCAGCCGGCACCCCATCGTGCTTCACGCTGTGGATCCGATAATACGTTCTCGACGCTTTACGAGTTAGGAACAACCGGGAAGAGCCGCGAGTTTTCGACTCGCTCTGGTCACAAATGTCCCCCCTGTTGCCTGACCGGAGCCGACCCTAGGCCCCAGCCCTCGCCAAACCGCTCGGGCCGCCCTTGTCAAAATCAAGGAAGGCCATCTTAAAGGGGCTCCCCGAGGGAAACCACCGATGCATGGGCACATCAAAGCGAAGCTTCCTCACATCGACCTTCTTCGCGGCGAGCCGCCTCCTCCTCGGCCCGCCGCGACGGCCTCATTCGACTTCCTGCACCACAGTGCGGGTCTCGGGATCCACCAACATCACGCGTTGGCCCGAATAAACATAGCGATACTTGGTGAGTGACGGGCCCCATTCGGTTGGGACTGCCTCGAGTTCGACGTCGCGCGGCACCGGCGATCCAACCACGATTTTCTCGCGTGTTTCGACAGGCCGAATCTTGTGTTCCGTGACGTAGCTATGAATGCGTGTGCGGTACTCCGGCTCAATTTGCACCGTGCTTGCATGCGCCCTGCCGGTTGTCTCTACGGTGGTGGACTGAGCAAATGCGCTAGTCGACAGCAGCGCCGCGGCCGCAGCAATTAGAAACGTCTTCTTCATTGATCTCTCCTCGCCGCGACATGCGGCACACCTAGAACTTTCGTGGTAGACGCGAAGTTCCTCGCACTATTGTTACGCTATCAGAAAAAGCCGTCTGATACTCACCATCCACCGAAGAAGATCTGCCGATCGAATGCCAGGCGTCGATCAGGCGCCGTCGCGGCGAATCTGTGGGCTCGCGTCCTCGCCGAGCGCTCTATCGAATGCTTGGGAGAAGGATGCTTCTCTTGCGCAATCTTAGGAAGCGCTGGCCCCTGCACCTGCTTAATGTCGTCCGATGGGCCACTCGCGGGCAGCTCGCCGGCTCCGCGCGAAGGACTTGCGGGCAACCGACTATTGGTACCGAAGACAATCCGGTCGGGTGGTTTCCAAGCCGAATGAATACGGATAAACGTCTTGTTCAGACCCGCAACGCTCGCCGGCTCGTTAGGCGGCGGCAGATGGCGATTTGCCGCGAAAAGCACCGCAAGCAGTAGCGCGCCGGTGAAGAAGAAGTACCGCAGTATTGGCATGTCGCCCCCAGCGCGCCTTGAGCCCGAAGATCACTTCCGGCTAGATGGCGCCTGGGCGTTCAAGTTGTTCGGGTTCTGCTTGTTGGCCTCATGATGGCCGATCGCGCATCCGGCCGCCGCGCCAAGCTTGCCGTGTCCCGCCATATGCCCCGCGACGCCGCCGACGATAGCTCCCTCGAGGCACCCTTTCGCCTCCGCGCCGGAGGTCGAAGCAAATGCCAATACGGCCATACATGCCGCAGCGAGGATCGGTTTCATTTAGAAGTCTTCTTCGGCCGGACGTTGGCAGCCCGACAGAGAGATCTACCGACGCGCGACTAAGACCCCCAGCATGAACGCTACAGCCAAAGATGGCAGCGGCGCCTCGCGAACGAGGTCTCTGAGGATGGCCTTCCATTGGCCGGGCTCCTGCCCCTGACCCAAGGCCTGCCGACCGCTGCGCGCAACGTCACGGATCGTGGCCGTTGCCTCGGAGAATGCCGACGGATCGCTTGCGGATGTTCCTTCGTCGCTCATGGTTCACCCTCCTAAAGCCGGACAATAGCCAGGAAGCGGGAATGGTTCCTCGAGTCGCCTAGTAGCGACGCGTCCTTGCGGGCGATTTCAGCGACTCGTCCATTCGGACGCGAGGCGAGACCAGTCTCCTTGCAACAAGCCGTTCGGCTTCCCGAGGTGATCCGAGCGGCCTGCTTTGGGCCATGTCCTGACGAAGCGGCCGCTCATGATTGAGCAACGCGCAAGAAACCAATTTCTTTTGCAGGCAGACCGAGCTTCCACGATTTCGACGTCCTCTTCAGAGAGGACGTCCGACCACCTGGAAGCACTTACCCTACCCGCCCCGGCCGGACCGATCTTCGTCTTCGATCTGCCTTTCAGCTTCGAACCAAAATTCCAGGTCCCGGCCAGAGGGGCAGCCCGCCTTTTCCCAAAGCTCGCGAGCGCGAGCCGTCGTCCGGCGGCGCCGAGCTGACCGAAACATTTTCGTCCTTAGCTCGTCAGCAAATCGGAGCAGCCTCCGTACAGTCGTTTCGTCACGAATATAGGACGCAGCACGGGTGGCCAATTCAATCTGATGCTCTAGCTTTTCATTGTCGTTGTCCATTGCGAAGCTCGAGACGGCAAAGCCGATGCTTGTCACCCTATGTGTTAACCGGCGATGAGGCGGCGGCACTGGCGGGGGCAGGAACTGCGTCGACCCCCGCCTCTGTGAGGTCGACGCCACCGCGAAGCACATGTTGGCGTGCGCGGATCGCACTCACCGTGCGCTTTAGTTTGCTCGCTATCCGCAAGGGGCTGACGCGGGCTTTGGTCATTTCCACCAGCCTTTCGTCGTCTTCGGCCGTCCATCGCCGACTGATCAGCGGGCGGGCTACTTTCTTATCGTGGCGCAATAAGCACTCCCAGCAAGAACGCTGCCGCCAGCGAGGGCAATGGAGCAGCGCGGACCATACGCCTCACGCTGCGCGCGCCCACTGACCGGCCGTGTGATTGCCCTTAAGAGGGACCGTCCCCGCGTCGCCCTGTCTGTCCGCTTGGCTCATCTTCATCTCCTCCATCGTCCCTCGTCCGGAGAACACGAGATCGAACATCTCGTTCCGGAGCTGGAGAGAGCTGGCACTCTCCAATGCCACGGAATGCACCAAATACGTCAAAGCCCCGTTCGGGAGCGGGGCTTTGGGCGGATCACCTCTTTTCAGGAACCCAGGTTGTACTCGCTTTGTCGTATTTGAAGCCGGGCGCGCTCTTCAAATTGTCTTTGGTCTCGTCCAAAGTCAGCCACCACTTGTCATTCTTCTTCGCCGTCTTCACAGCGGTGAACGGAATGATGACATCCTTCTCGCCGACGCCCAAGAAGCCACCGACACCAACAACCAGGCCGGTGACTTTGCCGGCCTTGTCTACAAGGACGTCATCGACGTCGCCGATCTTGTTCTCCTTGGGATCATACACGGACTGCTTGTAGTAGTTGGTGACGGTCCAGCTCTCACTCGGCGCTGCGGACATCACGGTCGTCGCGGCGTGAGCACTGGCGGCGAGCCCCACGGCCAGCGCGCAACCAACAACAAACTTTTTCATTTCTTTCCTCCAGTTTGCCCCGTTCAAGAACGGCGCCGAGTTGCCGTTTGTTCCCGACTGGGAAACGCTCCGCGCTTCCTTCCTGGAATCAGGCCGCCTGCTCACATATGCCCCGCCTTTGCAGCGTGGGACATTTGCTCGCTGCCGGCTTCAGCGCGAGTAAGGCGCGCTACACGCCGGACTCCGTCCCAGAATCTCTATTGCCGGATGCGCTTGAAGAAACGTTTGAGCGCGGCGCTTTGCGTCGTCATCGCAGCCAGCTTCAATCTCATGGACGGCGAGCGCCACATTGGCCAAATCTGTTGCATGTGCGACATAACGCATGGCGTAAATGGTCCCGGTGAAAGGTGTCGAGACGCTCTCCCATTCTGACGCGGCGAATCGATAATAGTTCCTGCAATTTAGAACCACTATCGGAGGCCGCGGCGCATGTGCAGCAGGTCCGCGCGAGCTCCCGAGCGATGTCTGAAAACTCAAGCTCAAGGAGCGACGTGGGCGGCATGCAGCCTCCTTCCTGAATGAAGCTGGTTCTTGGCACTAGCCCGGCCATCGAGCCGCGGCAACGAAGTGATTCAGGAACACGCGCCAGAACGGCGACGTTACTGGACATGGAAAGCATGCTGCTTCGCCTGATCGTCGTGACGCCGCGATACCCGGTTTGGTTGCGGTACCTTTTAACGCTCGGCCTGGTCGGGATCACGTTCATCGCAAAGCTCCTGCTGTTTGACACGCTGGACTCCTATCCTTTGCTACTGTTTATCCCGGCGGTATTTCTTGCGTCGGTGATCTTCGACCATGGATCGGGAGTGCTGGCCATCGGGGCAAGCGCGATCATAGCCACAGCCTATTTCGTGCCTCCGCCAGCGACCTCGGCGCTCTTGCCCTTGGTCGTCTTCCTGGTGACGGGACTGATGATTGCCGCGGTCACCGAGGCTTTGCGTAAAACCCTGGACAAGCTTGCGCAGGCCAAGTCATACAGCGACCTGCTCCTACAGGAGCTCGCGCATCGGACCAGAAATGATCTCGCGACCATCATCTCGCTCCTTCGTCTTCAGGCGCGCTCAGACTCCAATCCCGCAGTGCAGGCCGCGATCGCCTCCGCCGTTGCGAGGGTAGAGGTGGTCGCGAAGGTGCACGACACGTTGCGCGTCGCCGACAGCGACCTTGTCAATCTTACGTCCTATGCGGAGCGGCTGTGCGGCAGCCTAGCCGACTTTCATCGCGGAGTGCGCTCGATCGCGATACAGGTGCATTGCGAGTCGTTCTCAGTGAAGAGCTCACAAGCGGGATCCATCGGGCTCATTGTCAACGAGCTGGTGACGAACGCATTCAAGTACGCCTTTCCGGAAGGACAGGCGGGTACAGTAGAAGTGGACATCACGAGGACTGGCGGCCAGGTCACGATCACTGTACGCGACGACGGCATCGGCTGCCCCAGCGAGGTCAAGAGCGGCTTGGGGACTCGCCTCATCAACCTGCTGACCGCACAGATGAACGGAAGGATGACCCGGTCTTCTTTGTCCCATGGCTGCGAAGTGCGGGTCGTGCTCTCAGTCGATAGCTAGACCGACTTCTTGCAGTACCCTTTTCGACGACTTGGCTTTCGACTCCGCAAGCCGTAAGCGCGGTACTGCCGAGGTAAAGGCTGCTCAAAATTGGAGTGATCGAAAAGCCGAAACAAAGCTGTGGCCCAGATGGTCATCCAGGCGATCAGAGCGTATGCCTTCGCGAAGCCGGTTCGCTCCAACGGCAACTTGCTCGTGGTGGCGAGCCGGAGCTTGATAACACCTGGATCGCAGGCGCTGCTGTGATCCACGAGGTGAAGCACGACGGCTACGGGATGCTGGTCATCCGCGTGCGCCTGCTGTCACGCAACGGGAGCGACTGAATCAAGCGACTCCTACCGGCCGTAGTTTCCCGGCTGTGTTTATTCGTCGGCCATTAAGCTGTACCGGCTATAGGGGCAGGATGAGCAAAGATGCTGATCCGCGGATCGAAGCCGAAGAGGCGATGCGCAACGCCGCAACCGCTACGTGCGCGGTTGACCACTTAAAGTGGTTGCGTGTCGCTCTGGCGTGGCAAGACCTTGCCCGGGCTCAGGTTCAGTGGCCCCGCCAACGAGGAGCATCCGCTGCGTGAAGCTCACCGCCGAACGTCCCTTCGCCGACCCGGAATCAGCCGCCCGAAATCTACAAACGATTCACATAGGCAAATGCAGGCCGAGGAAATGAGCGCCCCTATCGTCGCTGATCGAGTTAGCGATTGGGAGGAACAATCCTTGAGCGGCGATGCATCTTCACAGGGTAGGTTTCTCATTCGGCAAGGCGCCAAAGGTTGGATGGTTTACGATCGAGAGCGTAAAGGACCGGCGCATATTGGGCCCCGTTTGGCAGCCAATCTGACGATGGAGGAAGCCGAACACTTGATGCAAATCCTGAAATACCAACCCGAAAGAAATACCTCTTCTGAAGTCAGCTGGGAGCCTTTCTGAGCGCGCGAAAACCTGGAACCTGGGGCCGAGTAATCTGCGTGGGGAAAACCGATGCCGCTCGCACCCATTGAAACGGGGCACTACAACGTAGATCTCGATCCGTCGCCGATCGAGCCATCCTGGATCATTGAAGGCAATCCAGAAGCCCGTTCCCGCCTGCTGTCGTCGAGCGCGTGCCACACTGCCCACACCATGATCTGGTCGTGCACCGAGGGCAAATTCAACTGGCACTACGATCTCGACGAGACCATCCTGGTCCTCGAAGGATCAATCGTGCTCGAAAGCGACGGCATGCCGCCGAAGCGTTATAGCGTTGGTGACGTGATATTTTTTCGCACGGGTGCGCACGCCAAATGGCACGTCGAGGGCTATGTGAAGGGGGTTGTTTTCGTCCACCTGACCTATCCGTTTGGCATCGCGATCCGAGCCGTCAACAAACTCAAGTCGCTGCTCGCGCGGAACGCGCCCCGGGGCTCGCTTGCGGAGTAAGACCGCACTTCCGCTATTGCTCCCCGACCAAAGCTCCAGCCGCTGTCACGTAGGCCGCAAACCGGATGCCGGGCCGCGCAGTACTTTTCCGGCCGCCGCGGCTTCCAGATCGACAGGCGAATATCATCGGCTGTCGATCTACGCAGGGTCGGCTCGAGCGCGCGATCCGGACATGAGGGAGATTTTTCTGGCTGATGCGAGATCACATCTCACAAGCAGCGAGCGGCCTGACATTTTTTTCACATTCTAACCTACCGCGAAACGCTAGAGTCATGGTGCTGGTCCGAGCGCCGCTAGGCAAGAGCTCCACGTTACTAATCATGAGCCATCCACCTGCCGCCGCCACTCATCTCTCCTATTGGCTATTGGCGGCGGCTTAGTTTCATTCCGACGAGGTGCAATATGCTGGCACATATCGAACCCTCCGGTGGCTGGGTTTTTCCCGCTGGGGGGCCACGCGAAAACTTCTGAAAATCTACTGTGTGACTTTCCAATCGCGACGGTTCTAGACAATACAGCGGCGCGGCCGGCTGAGTGGAACGCCTCTCTGATCTCGCGGATTCACAAGCATCTTGGGAGACGATGCGCTTAGGACATCATCCAATTGCCAACGGTCAATGTTGTTTTTGCAAGAGCATAGAGCCAAGCAATCTCGGCTAGAGCCAAGGCAGTAAAATACACTATCTCGGCGATCATCTTGCCCCCGAACTTAGGAAGGCCCCACCAATCTCCTCAACCACTGTTGGAGGATCTAACACCGGACTTGGTTCAGACTAAACTCACAATTTTAAACGAAATGTATCGTCCGTGGAGATCGCCGGTGGATAAGGATCACCGCTGTCGCAAGTTGCGACGGTTTAGGGCGGTTGCAAAGCCGCTTCGTTCCATGAGCCACTTTCACCGAGGGCAAACTTCAACGCCCATGGTCCAATGACTATGACGGGACGCCGTGTCGTGCCTGGACGAAATTCTAATCATGCGATCCGTTTCTACTCGGGACAGTAGTCCCGAGCCCAGGTTCGTCATGCGCCATGTATTGGTGCGTTGTTGAGCCGGCGCTCAATCCGTCGCGAGGCAACACCGCCTCGAATCGATGGAGAACAAAATGAGCGATCAAGCCAAAGACTGCCAGGCCTGCTTCGGCACCGGCAATGAGCCGCGGATGACGTTGTCACCGCACTCGACGCAGAAGATCCCGTTTCGGTCGTGCCCGGCGTGCGGCGGGACGGGCAAGATCGCGTCGACGCCTCCGGAGAAGCCGAAGGCTTTGTTCGGGGAAGCGAGGCCGGCATTGGAGGCACAGCCGCCTGACGAGGGAGGCCCGCCGGCACGTGCCGGCCGCAGAAGGATCGGTTTTCGCCCAGGAACTAGGGAGCAGACAACGCATTTCTGGCCCTATGATGAGGCTCGTCGAGAGGCCGCGGCGTTAGAAACGTCTGCTCGTAGGCCCGCGGTAGGGCACGCCACCAGCCGGACGCGGACAAGCGTCCGGCTCGCAAAGGGACTGATTCATGGCAAAGGTGATCAAACAACTGCGCAAGCAAGCTGAAAAGGCTGCGCGCGCAGCAAAGGATACCGCAGATGCCGAGGTATCCGAGGAACTGCAAGCCTTAGCACGCGGCTTCGAAAGCCAGGCCGCTGTTCTGAAATCGAAAGAGAAAACAGGCAAGAATAAGCGGTGATTTGATCGCGTCATCCCGCGATGGAGCGCGAGCTGTAGAGCAACCCCAGAACCAGCGCCACGTTGACTGCCATGGCCGTGAAGGAAATCCGAAGCTGGTTGACTAACATCGGCGTACTGGCCGCGCGTCCAGTAGCGTTACGAAAGCGCGGGTAGGTGCGCCTGTCCGAAAACGGGCGCGGTGCCAACGTCGGGCCAGCCTTCAACTGGAATAAGCCGACGACGTCTGCGATGGGGGCTACCGATAAGGTCCGCTCGGGCCTCAGTGTCGGGCCGGATATTTTGCGATCATCTGATTGGCCTGCCAAAGCTCAACTGTGCAATCATGAGCGAGTTGCCATGCCCGCTCTCTCCACCTTCTGCTGCCGGGATCATTCCGGCAGAGCCGATGCTGCCCGGCTACGTCTATTGGCGCATTACCTTTTGCAAATATGGAATTGGTTGCGCGTTCCAGACGATGGTGATCACCAATTCCAGGCCATCGTGATCACTCATTCCAGAGCATCGTGATCACCGTTTCCAGCGGATCGTGATCGCCAATTCCAGGGGATTGTGATCGCTATTTCCAGCGGATCGTGATCGGGGACAGCGAGGCGCACACCACTGACAGTCTGCAACCCAGGTAGCTTGGTCTTTTGCCCAACCGCAGAGGATCGAGATGCCGACAGAGAGACTGTCCATGCGCCACATTCGCGAAGTTTTGCGCCTGCACCACAGCGTCGGCATGTCGCAACGCGCGATTGCCCGCAGCCTCGGCCTGGCCCAGGGCACGGTCAATAAGTACCTCAACCGAACACGCCGGGCCGGCCTGACCTGGCCGTTGCCGCTGGAGCTCGATGACGATGTCCGGCTCGAGAACCGGCTGTTTCCGCCACCGTCCGATTTGCCCAGCAACGAGCGGCCGCAGCCGGATTGGGCGCTCGTGCATCGCGAGCTGCGGCGGAGGAACGTCACGCTGATGTTGTTGTGGGAGGAGTATTGCGGCTCCCACTCCGACAGTTTCAGCTATTCGTGGTTCTGCGAACGCTACAGGGAGTGGGCCAGCCGCCTCAAGCCGACCCTGCGCCAGGTTCATGTCGCCGGCGAGAAGCTGTTCGTCGACTATTCTGGCCACACCATGGAGGTGGTTGACGGGCTCACCGGCGAGGTGCGCAGCGCGCAGATCTTCGTCGCCGTGCTCGGTGCCTCGAACTACACCTACGCCGAGGCCAGCCTCAGCCAGAGCCTGCCGGACTGGATCGGCTCGCACGTCCGGGCCTTTGCCTATTTCGGCGGCACCGCCCGGCAGACGGTGAGCGACAATCTGAAGGCCGGCATCACCCGGGCCTGCTTTCACGAGCCGATGGTGAACCGGACCTATGCCGATCTCGCCCGCCATTACCGCACCGCCATTGTGCCGGCACGGCCGTATCGTCCGCGCGACAAGGCCAAGGTCGAAGTCGGGGTCCAGATCGTCGGGCGATGGATTCTGGCGCGCCTGCGCAACCGCCGCTTCTTCTCGCTCGCCGTCCTCAACGAGGCAATTTACGCGCTCCTTGTCGAGCTGAACGATCGACCTCTCCGGAGCTGGGGACGAAGCCGGCGCGACCTGTTCGAGGAGCTCGATCGCCCGGCGCTGACCCCCTTGCCGGATGAGCCCTACGAGTATGCCGAGTGGAAGCGCTGCCGGGTCAATCTCGACTATCATATCGAGATTGCCAAACATTATTACAGCGTGCCTCACCACCTCGTGCATCAGGAGGTCGAGGCACGGATCACCCTCAAAACCGTCGAGATTTTCCTGCGCGGCAAGCGTGTCGCCTCGCATCTGCGTAGCACCCTGCCGCATCGTCCGACGACGATCCCCGAGCATATGCCAAGCTCGCACCGCCGCTACCGCGACTGGACCCACGAGCGCATCCGCTCCGAAGCCGCCAAGGTGGGGCCCGACGCCGAGACCCTGATCGACGTCATCCTGCGCTCGCGGCCGCATCCGGAGCAGGGCTTCCGCTCGGTCATCGGCATTCTCGGGCTGGTTAAACGCTATGGCCAGGAGCGCGTCGACGCCGCCTGCGCCCGTGCCCTTTTGCTCAATGCCCGTTCCTACAAATCGGTCGCTGCCATCCTCAAGAACGGCACCGACAAAACCGCGCCTCCGACCCAGGACGCACCCATCCTCTTCCACGCCAACATCCGCGGCCGCGGTTACTACAACTGATCAGGAGATCATCGTGCTCATCCATCTGACCGTCGAACGCCTGCGCGCACTCGGCCTCACTGCCATGGCCGATACCGTCATCGAACTGCAGAACAATCCCGAGGCCGCCGAGATGCCGCACCCCGATTGGCTCGGCCTCCTCGTCGATCGCGAGGTCACCGCCCGCGACAACCGTCGCCTCACGCGCCGCTTGCGCAATGCCAAGCTCCGCCAGGCCGCCACGATCGAGAACATCGACTATCGCACTGCCCGCGGTCTCGACCGTTCGCTCTTCCAGACCCTCGCCTCCGGCCAATGGATCCGCGATCACAACCATCTGGTGATTGTCGGCCCGACCGGCACCGGCAAGTCCTGGCTGGCCTGCGCGCTCGGCAACAAAGCCTGCCGCGATGGCTTCTCCGTCCTCTACAAGCGCGTGTCCCGCCTGTTCGCCGATCTCGCGCAGGCGCGCGGCGAAGGCCGTCTCGCTCGCCTGATCGCCGCGCTGGAGCGCGTCAATCTCCTGGTCCTTGACGATTGGGGGCCCGAACCGCTCACCGCCGACCAGCGCCGTGACCTGCTCGAGATCGTCGATGATCGCTACGACAAGGGATCATTATTGATCACAAGTCAGCTCCCCGTGTCGCAATGGCATGACGTGATTGCCGATCCCACACTTGGCGATGCCATCTTGGATCGCATCATTCACAACGCTCACCGCATCGAGCTCAAAGGCGACAGCCTGCGGCGTCGGGCCGATGATAGAACAAAAGCGTGACCACCGTGCGCCCGATCGTCCCACCGGCCCACAGGCCTCCCGCGCGCGCCGCTGCGTCGCTCGTGGGGCACTCCGCGCCGCGCACGGGACCTTCCCATGGACCGCTGGGACGATCTTCAAACCCTCCCGCCCGTCTTGACCAGGAGGATCATTTCCAGCACACATAATCCCGTCAGTCGTGTTTGCCTCTGCAAGTGATCACCATCATCTGGAATCCGTGATCACCATCGCCTGGAACCGCTGATCATCATCCCTGGAATGCGCAATTGGTTCCGGCCTTGTCATCTCAATCAATGATCCCAGCCTCATAGCGGCAGTAGCTCGTCCCCTTGCGACCTCCCCATGACGAGCATTTTCTCAAGCCAGAATCGCGCTAGATCTGGTGAATGAAGCTCGAATGCGCTGGTGTTGATGGCCTCAGCTCAGCCACCCCATGAATTGTGGCCGATGATTGAAGGCGACTTGCGGAGAGACGCGAAAGCCAAAACAACGGCCCCAGCAAGAGGAGGGCTGGGGCCGTTGAGGTCGTCCGTCTTCGGTCATGGTGTCAGGGCAGGACCGAAGCATCCATCGAACGCGGCCACTTGGCACTCGTTCCTAGTCGCCCTAACGAGCAAGAGCTAGGAACCAACGACTTGGCAGCGCGTCTGCTTGAGGCCCCAGCCCAAGGTGCCCCCCCGACTGCTGGAGGAAAACCCACATCGTTCGGGTTGGCGGCCCCCAGCGGGGGCCCGTTTGACTGGTGCGCCAGCTTGTCCGGCTCGAGGCGGTTGCTGGAAGAGGGGCGCATTTCTTGCGGGCCATGCTTATTTTTCCCGAATGCGTATGGGTACGAGCTTCGCCTTGCGACCGCGGGCCCTCGGGACCGCAGTGGTTTCATGAAGTCAAACACGATGGCTACCGGCTGCTGGTGATCCGGGAGAACGAGCACGCGCGTCTGCTATCCCGCAATGGCAGCGACTGGACGAAACGTTATCCGCGGATCGCCGAGGCTGCTCTGAAGAACCGGCAGAAGCATTTTGTCATCGACGGCGAAGCCGTGATCCTCGGCATCGACGGCATCTCCGGCTTCAACGCGCTGCACTCCCGCAAGCACGATCATGAAGTCCAGCTTTACGCGTTCGACATTCTGGCGATGGGCGGCGACGACCTGAGATCGCTACCCCTGCACGCGCCCTCCAAAGCCAGGCCGATGAACCCACTCATCCGAAGCCCAAGTCGCGCCAGCCCCGGACTGGGGCTTCTTCTTTGCGATCGGCACCGGGTGCCTCGCAGGTCCTGTCCCGCGAAAGCGGTAGCGCAATTGAGCGATCCAGCCCGTTGGGGATTGCTTGGCTTATTAGTTGGACCAAGCCGACCGCTACGTAATGCCACTTCTGTGATTACGGACTTAGACTTACGGTTGCAGCAGAGACAAGATGCGATGCCGATCTTGCTGACGGCGGCGCTGGTTCTCACGCAATCCTTCCAGTTCGGCTTGGGCGCTGCTGGTGTCTTGATTCTGCTGTTTCAAACTAATGACCAATGCCTCCTGTTCCGCGAGGCGCCGCTCACCGTCAACTACCTCGCGCTCCAGCTGTCTCAACTCATCCAGAAGTGCGTCGTTTAACATCGCCAAACCCGCAGCTCTCCGACAAGCGACCCCAGCGAGAGGGTGCCGAGGCCGCCAACCTTGTACGAAGGTTTTCTCTCGGCGTGGTTTCATCGGAGGTTGTACCGAGAGCATGGAGTTGACTAGCTCTGTCGAGAGTCGTTCCACCGCCAGTCATTGGAAACCGGTTGGAGAATTCGGCTCGCCCAGGAACGGAGGTTGGTGCCCACCGTTTCTTTGGCAATATTCCCGGAGGGAGTTTTCCAGGCAAAGACGAATTGTTTGATTGTACGAGCTGTTGGAAGCCAACTGGATCAGTTGCGCGGAGAGGCATCCCCCGTTTCACGAGGAAATAAAATCGACTGGTGGGTTGAGCGCGGCGAGATTGGGACGCGGTTTTGCTTTGAGACTGCTGAAGCCAAGCAAGCGTTTGCCTCAATTTGCCAAAACCTCGCTGTTTCTTGCTTCGAAGCCTAGCAAGCAGTGGAAGCAGCCCTGAACGCGAGGGCGTCAGCCGTACCGTGGCGGCCGGAGCTGCTCCAGCCCCTCTTCGATCACTCGCAGATCATCAAGAAGATATTTTAGTGCATGGCGTGGGTCGATGCTGGCCGTGCACTGGAGGTTTTGCAGCAACTGACGCCGGAGCTCTCTCATCTCCTCCAGCGCTCGCCGGTTCTTCAAACGCACGTGGACGGAAACGAGCGTTTCAATGGTAGACGGCATTGGAGAGCGCCCCCCAAAAGCATTGACCCTGCCTTTAGTTGCCGCATTTTCCCGGCATAGTCTGTTCCGGCGATTTCATAGGTTAATCGCGCAGTGCTAAATTCACACTTTGAGCTTCTACTAAAGTGCTACTGCAGCGACGCGCTGAGAGGAACGCTGCTCAATTCTGCCGGTTTGCATCTGCACCGTCGCTCCAAGTGCGATCGAGACATCCGAGGCAATAGCCCGAGTCAAAGCGCGAGCTACCGCTATTCTTCGAGAATATCGAAAGCCGAGACGGAATTGGTCGGCAAGGCCGTCGTGCTGACCGACGGCAAGGCAGGGACCGGCGAGCGATTATTTTTGGACGAAGCGCACGGTTTGCGTTTTTCGGTTGCTGGCCATCATGGAAAGTGGCCCGTTTCAACCATTAAGCTGATGCAGAGATGACCGAAGACCCTTGCCCTGTTGAGGTGGCTAACGAGCGCCCCAATCAGTGCAGTTTTTCCGGTGAAGCAACGGGGCATTGGCGCTGCGGTTCCTAAGACACCGTGGACACCTGTTCGGGTGGCGTTGGCCCCCTTTCCTGCTGCTTCATCAAAGCGATGACTGCCTCTTCATGTGAAGGTAGTCTGGATCGAAATCAGCTAACTCCTGCAATTCTCGCCATTTCAGAACCACTAGTTCGCCATCGCGAAAATCCATGGTCCCTGACATCCGCAATTGTTGAAGCGTCCGATTGACCGTGGCGATTGCCATGGCCAGCGTCTCCCCCAGCTGGACGAGTGTTAGCGGGATCGCGCACCTATTCCCGTTGTTCAGCCGAGAGACGCGGGCGCGATAGAACAGTTCGCAAAACAGGTGCGCCATTCGGGCTTGCATTGGTCGCGCACTGTTGTTCGTTATGGCTTCCCGGAAAATTGCAGCATCCAGCAGCGTTTCCCTCCAAATGGCGATGCCTAGCGAGGGGCGTCGTTGGAAGGCCCTCAATATCTGTTTGTGCGGTATAAAGGCTACGGTCGCAGCGCCAATTGCGCAGAGGCCATGGTCCATTCTTTCGATGAAGAGCCCCTGTGCGTCGGGGAGATCGCCTGACATATGGAACGAAAGGTATTGCCGGCGGCCGCCCTGCAGCAGGTGATAGCGGGCGACCATCCCCGATACGACCAGAACCGCCACTTCCGGGCGGTCTCCCTGGCGAATGAAATCCTCGTCAGGCGTAAGATCTCGGGTCGTAATCGAAAAGTTGCAGATTTCCGCGACGTCTTCATCTGAGAGGCGGGAGTGTCCCTTCAGATTACGTACTAGAGTTTCGTGAGGCCGATCCAAAGGGCTATCCGAAAAGTTTCCACGTAGCATCATTTGATACGTTGGCGAAGCTTTGTCCGACTAAACTCGACTTGCTGCCCAAGGTTTCAAATGAGAATGGAGGCGGCAGTTTCGGTAGGCCAGTGAGTGCCCTGGCCACGACCTCCGCGCTGCGAGAGCCTCGATGAAAAATAACTCCTTCTTGGTGCAAGTGCTAAATCGCGTACGTTTCATCCGGAGCCGCAACCGGCCGACCCCTTCATCAACAGGACCAATGTCGGATCGCGAGTTGGGTCTTGCAATCCATGGCCTGAAGTGTAGGACGGCCGCCATAAGGGCCGAGCCGATCATCCGAGTGTCACCTGCAGCGTCGCTTCGGAAATTTCGGCATTCTCTGAGTGATGAAGACGCGCGCACTGCCGAACGAGCACGGAAGCTGGCAAGTAAGGCAATCAAGCTGTTGGACGATCCTTTGCCGGACACGTTCCTAGGCCGCAAGACCCAAGAACCCTTTTCCAGCGAGGACTAAACAGTAAGGTCATCTTAGCTTTTAGATGGGCTGCTGCACGAGAGGCATTCGGTGCATTTTTCCATGAATTGGTCGAGCACTGGCGAGGAACGAGCGATAAACATCCTCCGCGAATTGCATGCCGCCGAGAAGGAGCTGATCGGTAGGACCGTCGTCATGAGCGATGGCATGGCTGGCGCAATCGATCACATTCACCTCGACGATGTGCACGGGCTGCGCATATCGATCAGTGGGCATGACGGCGAATGGCCGATTTCGACCGTGAAGTTCATTCAGAGCAGACTGCCAAGCTCGTTCGAAAATCACGGTTGAGGCGGTTCTATTCGCCCGACTCTCCGACGGACGTACCGAACCGTTAGGATCAGTCCGTGCCCGCGGTCCAGGCCTCGTCGACGGACCATCATCTAACGCTTCTGGAACGGATAGAGGACGAATGGGCTTGTAGCTATCGGACGCTCTATGTTGAAGACAATGTACGTTGGAAATCAGATGAGCAAACGTAAGTCGCCAAGCAAAAAAACCGGTAGTCGGAAAATGGCCGCGATCGCGACACAGGCCATACCAAGAAGTCCGAAACACAGTCCAGCTGTCTCAGCTAGACATTCCTCAGTCCTCACGCCCTTTAAAGGAGAGCTTTCTACCGTCGAAGTTCCTGAAACGAGATTTCAGGATAGCCAGAAGCATTTGGGTAATGAAACCGAGAAGTCCCGTGTATGCCCCAGGAACAGCCAGCTCGGGGAAGGTTTGACTGCACCATCGCCAACGCATCCCAAAGTCCTTAAACAGCAGACTTCTGTTGAAATTTCGGAGCCATTACAGGATGACGATAAACTGTCGGAAACGGAAAATGGGTCTGACATGCCCGATTATCAGGCAAATCTGCTCGAACTCTTAGGCGCCAACATACACTTTTCGTTTGAGTATGCCCAAAGGCTTATGACAATTGCATCGCCGGTTGAAGTTCTCTCCATTAATTCAGAATTCACAAGCAGGTGGATCGCAATGCTCCTGAGGCATTCGAACCAAATGGCGGATTTGGTGCTGAGGCGTTCTTGGTTGGGGTAATCTCTTGCAAGAGTTGTGTGAGAATTGTTCGCCCGTGTCGTTGCAGGCTGGAGCCGGCCTGCCATTTTGAAAGATCCGTTTAGCAGTTTCCGCGTGGATGTTTCTCAAACGCAGGTTGAGAAGTCAGCAACCGCATGCTGACTGGCGCCATGACGGTGGTCCAACCATGGATTAAATTGGGATAGGAGCTGGAACGTCCCTGATGCGAGACACGTTGAGGTGCGCACCTGTGACGGAGAACACAGGACAATCAGAACTCACCAGCAAAATGGAGCACCAAATGGCCGATCCAAGGCAGGAAAATAAACACCAAAGAGCAGAGGAAACAGTTCGGCAAACCGGCGAGCAAGCAGCTGAGCAGACGAAACGGATCGGGCTTGCGGCGGCTAAGGCTGGCGAAGACGTGAGCCAGGTCAGCGCCGACCTGTTACAGCAAAATGCCGAGATGCTGCAGAACACGTGGCGTTTCGGTATGGAGGCAGCGACCTCGATGATCGGCCGGTCGAGCGACCAGTTTGGACGTACTTTCGGACTGACAGGAGACGAAGCATTGAAAGCGACTGAAAAGTCAGTCCGCAATACGCAGGTGGTGTTGAATTCTGCGACGGCCGTGAGCAAGGGAGTGAATGAGATTTCCCGCGAGTATTTCGAGTTCGTGCGGCGGCAAATGGAGAGCAACATGGATCGCATGAACGATCTGTGGCGCTGCCGGACACCGCACGATTTTGTGGCGCTTCAGAGCGAGCTCGCTCGGGAGACCGTGAGCAGAACCCTCGAGAACAGCCGCCGGTTGGCCGACATGTCTCTCAAAGTCGTCGAAGACGCGGGAAGGCATATCACGGAGAGTATGCAGCGCGCAGCCTAGTCCCGATGCGGCCCGTAAAACCCGGCTGCAATATCGAAAGTTGCTCGCTAGAACTTGCTCGACGCCGAGGCCGTCAATTGAGGCGGCCTCTGTCGGGCGATGGTAGCGACGGGAGCTGGTGCGGAGCCATCGGCGTAGCGCAGCGCCAGATCTCGTCGTGGGTCGCGGGTGAAGGCGAACTCCGCTGGGTTCCGCTTTCACGCTGACGCCGCAATTGGAGTCCTGCCAGGACGAACAGGAATGACGCTGATGGCCGAGGCCGTCACCAACGGGGCTATATTTGGACGGTGGTCGATCATGCGCGAGACCGTCAGCGCGTCGGCACTTGCACTGCACCTCGATTGCAGCGGGCATACATCGGCAAGCTCGAAACGGAAGTGGTGATCCAGCGGCAGGGTGACGGTTTCCCGCTCGATCAATGCCGCGTTGCCTACCTTCGCTTCCTACGGCGCGAGCATCGGTGCTCACCCCGCACGGAAGCAATTGCCTAAGCTGCCCAATCTGGCCGGACTCGCGGTGAAGCAGAAAATGGCGAGCGTTGCACATTTGCAAGCCGCAAAGCCATTCCAGATAGTAGCTGCTCGATCAAGATAACTGAAACATATTTCTTGTTTACTTTGATGCCGACGGCGAAAAATGTTTGAAGTCTATCGCAATCACAAATGCGACTTGCTCGTCCTAAGCAAAGGCTCTGCGATACCCGCGCTTAGCTCTAGGCATAAGTGGCGTAAAAGCTGAAAAAGCGTTTCCAGGTCAGCGATAAGATCAGGTTAGCCGTTTAGAGACACGGCTATTACGTCCGCAGCTTGCCGGCCACCAAGGAGCGCACGATTTAGATCGAGCAGGTCACGGCCGGTGTTCTCTACAGCATCACCACCAACCAAGCCGCCATCCTCGCACTCTTCCGCGAGGTCAATCACTACGTCGGCAACTCGCCGCGGATGTGCGGGGTCTTCCCCCGACTATTTAGCTCCTGTGATCCGCAACGCGGAAGCCGGGAGCGAGATGACGCTAAGCTTTCAACGTACGCTTCATTTGCCTTTCGGGGGCGGCGTCCGCTTAAGGCTTCCCTGTCTCGCCGCCTGCGAGGTTCGAGTGATGGCGGCCTCAAACACCGCAATAAGCCGATCGAGTTGCCATAGCTCGATGTCGTTGGCATCAACCAGTTGCTGAGCACGTTCTCGTGCTTCCTGCTCATCGGCACACTGCAAATTGGCCACGCTTATAACGTGTCCGTCGTGATCCAAAAGGTAAGCTCGGTAGTGCGCCATCCCAACCCCTCCAAAGCCCGCGGAGGAGACGCCTTGTCGCGCTCCTTCATTCATTGTCTCGCGTGTTGATCATCGGATCATCACTTGAATCCTTCAATGAGCGTCCTCCAGCCAAGCGCATTGTTCGCCGTCAGCAGCGAAGCGCCAAGCGTTGCCAAGTAGGATGGCAATTCGCAATCGGGACGGACGTTCATATCGCCGACAAACGCGGCGACGGCGCTCTTAAGATCACCTCGCTCGAGATGATCGAAGGCCCGTTGCTTGCACCGCTCGACATATTTGTCGCGCGTCATCCCAATTAACAGGGAACGTTCCATTTCGCCTCCCCAACCGATGACTCCTTCCAATAGTGCCAGTTGGAACGGAGAGCATTTTGCCTGTCTGTTCGAAAGTCGACAAACGGATGCTCTTTTGATCGGGAGTGTGGGAATTAGGACACAGACATATCGCGACCCGACGCCGCGCGGACCGCGGCACCAGGTCCAAGCCTATCGCAGGACCCGCACAACGTCTGGCTTTGACGACCACGCCGAATGCCGTGGTCGAGCCGATCCATCCCAAGGCGATGCCGGTGATCCTAATGACGGATGAGGAGAGCGATGTCTGGATGCGCGCGGCGAGAAAAAAGAAAACAAGATGGCAGCCTAGGCGCCGACTTCACCTGCACGACCTGGGGCAAGCGCGGCGCATACGTGCGGTCCGACTTCAAGTGGAACAAATGCCGGTCAGCGTGATTGGCTCTCGCGAAAATTCTGGCGAAGCAAATTGTAAGCTGACGCGGCATTCACTGGCACCTAGGCTAGTGGCACGCTTTGGTCCGGGAGTTTCGTCATGCGTGCTTCGCCATCGATTGTGCCCCAAGGGGCCGACCAAAACACCTATCTCGTGCTGGAGGACTTCGGCCGGATGGGCTGCTACTGGCGCGAAACCGACGCTGACAACACTGACCGCGAGACGCTGATCCGCGACCTAGTGGAAGGCGAGTATAGTCATCCAGTCCGCATCGTGGCCTTCAATACCGCCGAAGGCTGGTCCCGTGACGCGACCATGGATATCGCCGACGAGCTGCGCCGACGCTACGTTGAGTTCGGCGAGGTCCCGAACTCGATCCTCGACTTCATGAATGCCAACCGGCGCTGAGTCCTTAACCCTGCTAGTGTCTCCTGAACACAACGATAGGAGCGTGACCGGCGCTTATGCCCGGGCTTCAGCGCCCGCCATCGCCGATCAGCGGATCGATCCGACCGGCAGCGCTTGCGCAATGCCCGTTATCGCCAGCGTCAGCGCGACGGTGTGATGACGGCACAGATCGAGATCGGCGCGAAGCACGTAGGCATGCTCCGCCGCCTTCGCTGGTTGCCGCAGCGGGAAGGCTATGACCGACGGGAGATCGCCGAACCCATCAAGCGGCTGCTCGACGGGCGGACCCTTGAGGTGGATCGCAATCTGCTTCGTGGGGCGCTTCAAGGTCTCGGACGGCGACTCTCCGAACGCGGCACGATAGGCCATCGCAAAACGGCCAAGCTCACAAAAGCCATGGCCGGTAGCTATCCGGGTGACGGTTGACGTCGATGGATCCGCGCGCAGCAGTGCGCTATGCGCGAGGTGCATTCGACGGAGAGTGAGAAAACGGATTGGCCCCATGCCCAGATGCTCTTCGCAGCATGCGCGAAGTGTTCGCTCCGGGACGCCGATAGCTGCACAGATTTCGGTGAGATAAAGCGGTCGGTCGGGATTTGCCTCCAGAAACTCTTCGAACCGCGCGATGATCACGTCATGGCGTCGGCCACGAGTGTTGGTCTTTGCGTCGACCGCATCGGCGAGGCATCTGACCATGACGTGCACCAATTCATTCTCCAGCGCGCGAAGCACCTCCGCCAGTTGCAAAATATCGGGAGTGTCATGTGCGAGCTGTCCGATCGCCCGGTGTAACTTCAGTAGCCGTGACATCGACTGAGGCTGCGGATGAAAAATGTGCCGTTCTGACTTTTCCATCAACTCGCAGCCAATTATCGCTTCGACTGCAGTATCAAGCTCGTCGGTTGGGATGGACATCGCGCCGTAGTCAAGGCCAGGGCCGCATCGTCGATGCTCAGCTTCAAGCGTGTTTTCAATGATGTCGCCGGGGATGACCTCAATTCCACAGTGATAGTACGGTGACAAATTGGACTCGGTAAGAAAGCCGATCGATCGCCGACCGGGCTTGCTTGTGGCGGTGCTGACTGTTGGCGAGGATAAGTGAGTACGTTGCAACCAGAGCCGGCTCATGGCGACCTGGGTCATCTCGACCCGAAAATCTTTCGTCGTGGGAAGTATTTCAATGTCAGAATACGGGAAGGCTGCTTGACACGCCAGCGGATCGGTAAAGCAAAGAACTCTACTCCACACCACTTCTGCTCTCCCAAAAAACAAGACTACGATTTGGTGGGCAACAAGCGTGATTGGTCGGACAAAAAGTGTGCTAAAACGAGTCCTCGGATCGCAAAGGCGGCGGAGGTGATGCCGGCGGTACAGGTTGTACCTTAGTTCTGCTATTACCTCTGATCAATGTACCTATTTTGACATACCGCAATATTGCCGAGCGACATTCGGTGGCATCTTCATTCTTGGCATGCCAGCGCCATTCAAGCGAGAGCTATGCACCGCCTCGCAGCAAGAACAGGCCGCTGATGTCTCAGTTGGGTCACGAGCGTCGTCCGCTGCGATAGACGGCGAACCGTCGATTTCCGCTATGCCCCATTAGCGACCAGGGTCGTATGGCGGTGCGATATGTCGCGAAGGGCCATGAGCGGAAATCGAAGAACTTAGGAAATAGCCGCGAACTGCATCTCTATCCGACACAATAAAGCGAAACCTATTAGGGCAGCCCCGCCTTGATCAATGCTTCCAGGAGTTCAGCTCTCAGTTCGGCCGAAAAATGCGGGGCGGCAAAAGTTGACCGCCGTGATTCGGGATACAGACGGAGGCATTCTGTCATCAGTCGTTTGGCTGCCTCCAATCGTCCCGCGCCCACATAGCACAGAATGGCCTGACACATTCCGACATAATGCGCCGGAGGAAGCGCTCGAACAGCCTTATCTGTCCACTCACCCGCCTCTGCATGCCTGCCCGCGTTATGATGAGCCAGAGCAATCCCCAGCAGAGCATTGAACGCGAAGGGATCGCGCGGGCTAAGGCGCATGGCGAGTTCAAGCTGAGCAATAGCCGCATCAGATTCGCCCTGCCAACTTCGAATAAGGCCTCGAGCGTTAAGGGCCCGCGCATAGGCCGGATTTGATCGGATAGCGAGCTCTATCAATTCGAGTCCACCGTCGAAGTCGAGCGCGAACCAGAACAGGAGAAAGCCTACAACTTGTAACGCAAAGGCGTCGTCGGTTCCGAGCTCCTTTAAGCGCTCGGCAAAACACAATACCTGGGCGTTGTCTTTGGCTTTGTCTCCAGGCCAATTGTTAGCGCGTCGCCATGCGATGCAGATTGCAGCGCCGCCATATGCCGGGGCAAAGTCTGGATCAAGAGCGATTGCTTGCTCGAAATACCTCGCAGCAGTCTCGTTATTCGCTGGAGTGGTAGGGAAATGGATATGCTGTGAGCCACGGTAATATGCCGTTACAGCATCTATTTTGCCCATCGTTCGTCGACAGGCTCTCTCAATCTCGGCGCGGTCGACCTCCGGGGTAATGGCGCCCGCCGCCTGTTGCGCGATTTTGTCCTGCAAATCGAAAATGTCTCCAAGAGCGCCGTCAAAACGATCTGTCCAGAGGTGCGCGCCGGTCGCAACATCAATGAGCTGCCCGGTGATCCTCAGGCGAGATCCAGCCTTGCGCACGCTGCCCTCAAGCACATACCGCACGCCGAGCTCCCGCCCGATCTGCTTAATGTCGACGGTCTTTCCTTTGTAGGTGAAGGATGAGTTGCGAGCGATGACCAGTAGCCCCTTGAAGCGCGAGAGGGCCGTGATGATGTCGTCAACCAAGCCGTCGGCGAAGTATTCCTGTTCCGGATCGCCACTCATGTGCTGGAACGGCAGGACCGCTATCGACGGCTTATCGGGTAACGGCGGAGGTTCAGCGGCCGCTATCGCCGTGACAGCCTGTGCGCCCGCCAGTAGCCGCACGGCAAATGCACGGACCGGCTTTGAAATGTTCTTCAGCTGCCGTTCGCCGCGGTCCTCAAAAGCGGCGTTCAGCTTGCCGTCAACCTCGCTAAGGACCTTGCCAGAGATCAGGATGCCGCCCGGATCGGCCAGGCTTTCGAGCCGGACCGCGATGTTAATCCCGTCTCCGAAGAGGTCGCCATCTTTGCCGACGATAACGTCGCCAAGATTGAGCCCGATGCGCAACTTGAGACCATAATCGCGCGAGGCGAGACCGTCCTGTATCTCAATTGCGCTTCTGACGGCGTCGAGAGGACTGGCAAACTCGGCTAGTGCTCCATCGCCCGTTGTCTTGATCAGTCGCCCATCATTGCGTGACAAGCTCGGTTCGATCAGCTCCCGCTTGAGCTGCTCGAAACTTGCATAGGTCGTTTCGTCCGCCCGTTCCATGAGAGCGGAATATCCGACCACGTCGGCCGCCATGATCGCCGCCAGTCGCCGCTGAACACGTTCCTCTGGCACGGTGCTCGCTCCGATAGGTGTCTCATCAAAGCATGTCCAGCATTTCGCCGGCAGCGGCGCCATGCCGCAGGGAGTGGAGATTCGACAGAAGTCTGGCAGTCGCGCGCCGGCCCAGCCGGCGATCAAGCGACTGGGAACCCGAGTCCGCGTCGGGTCAGTCGCGACTGAGCCGGGCAGTTCTCGCTACCAATCGATGTCCGCTTCGGTCCCGATAGCGACCGCTTTTGAGCAGACGCAGCAAATGACGCGAAGGGTAGAGTCGAGATGTGGCGCGGTGGCGGTAGGCTGAACATATCTGTTGGCCGCCTCTTTCGTCTGGCGGTGCCTTAGTAGTTCACCCTTGGCTCCGTTTCCACATCCCGCTCATCGAACCGGACAGGCAGATTTCCCGCATCCGGCTCTCGGACAAGACTTCAAGCCTTCGCCCACGGCATGTCGCGCCCAAGCGCGGTCAGGCGTACGAGCCCGAAGTACCCGTATAGGTGCGAGAGTGGATAGGTTCCGCCCCTGCGTCGCCTGACCTTGTGCTTGAAGCGCAACCACCGGCGCAACCGCGCAGCCGCGTAATTGTCGAGCGCCCGATACGCTTTGGTGACGGTGCCTACATTGAAGTAGTTCGCCCATCCGCGCAGCGTGCGGTTCAACTGGCCTACGAGCTCCGTGGTCTCTCGCCAAGTTCCTGATCGAGCGGTGAGCGCGTGAATGCTTTCGATCACGCGTTTGATGCTCTTGCGCGATGGCCGGTAGCCCAGGCGCGCCTGGCCGGTTTTTCGCTGAGTACATCCGCCCGAACGTGTAGCCCAGGAAGTCGAACTCTCCTTCCGGTACCTTGCAGATTCGTGTCTTCTCCTCGTTGACCATCAGCTTCAGCCTTCCCATGATCATGCGCAGTTGTCGCAAGGCCTCTTCAGCTTTGCCCCGCCTGCACAGGATTACGAGATCGTCGGCATAGGTCACGATGCGAGAGCCGAGGCTTCGCTCCAGCCCGAGCATCTTCCATCCCAGCACAAACCGGCGCATGTACAGGTTCGCCAGCAGTGGTGAGATGGGTGAGCCTTGCGGGATGCCTCGCCGCTTGTCCCGTGCCTCGGTCGTCCGTTTCTTCCTTCCTCGATCGTCGGTTTCTTCCACGGGACATTCCAGCCACATCTTGATCAGATGCAGCACGCGCCGATCAACAATCCGGCGCGCTACCGACTTGAGAAGGTCGGCATGCGGAATGCTTCCGAAGTAGTCCGCGAGGTCGGCGTCCACGACTTCCGGGTGGCCACGGAACAGCTGCGCTTCCACCTCGACCACCGCCTGCTGGGCGTTTCGCCCGGTGCGGTAGGCATATTGCTCTGGTGGAAGATCGGCTTCAAAGATCGGCTGAAGCACCAGCATCGCTGCTGTCATGCAGACCCGATCACGCACGGTCGAGATGCCCAATGGCCTGAGTTTGCCATTGGCCTTCGGTATGTACACTCTTCTGATAGGGTCCGGTCGATACGTCTCCTGCCTGAGCGCAAGCGCCAGTTCGCCAAGCCACCGCTGCACCCCGTACGCCTCGAGCTCCGCGAAGTCCTGCCCATCTACACCCGCTGCGCCCTTGTTGGAGCGGCATTGAGCATAGGCATGGGCCAAGATGTCTTCCCGGCTGATCTTGTCGTACAGGGCATAGAAGCGGTAGCCGGCTTCTGCCTTCGCTTTCGCGTGCAACGCCGTCTGCAGTTTCTGAACACTCTTTGGAGTTGTTAGGTTGCCCAATCCCCAGGTCCCTCACCACGTCTTGCGTTCGTCTTGAACTGAGGTCCCTTCCCTCCGCCGGCGTTACCCGGCTTCAGCGGTACTACAAACCTCTCCGCCACCCCAAGGCGCCCGGCCTGTCCCTCGCGGGTGTCCGGTTGATCATCCCTGACCACGCCTTGGGGCCTCCCGTGTTGCGTACGCTTTCCTTGTCTACATGCCGTCGCCACTACCCCGGCACAGCGACTGGAGGTATTGCTTCGCTCACGTCGCCCCAGTCGTGTCAGCCTTCCCTGATATGGCCGTCAGGTCGGCCTGTGCATCGTCCTTTTCGAGGCTTGCTCAGCGTTCACTCGCGTTACGGCCTGCACACTCGCGCTGTCACCGTATATCGTGACAGCTATCCGAAGGCTTCAGCCACTTCGTCGCCTCCATAGCTGCTCCGGTTGCTTCCGGCTGGAGCGTTTCGCCGGGTGGGACTTGCACCCACTGGAAAGCGCCGCCTTCTCACGGCGCACGCCACAAGCCGACATTTCAACTCAAATTCTATCGGGGAAACGGATGATGAAGCCGCCACGGTTCGGCATCCGCACCTTGGGCAGCGTCTCGGAGTTCATCGTATCGGTCTCACCTATGAGTTTGTTTTTCGCTAGGATGAACGCGGTCAGCGCGTACACCTCGTCGTCGGTGAGTGACCTCGGCTGCTGCCACGGCATCCCTCTACGGATGAAGTCGAAGAGCGTCGTGGAATAAGGCCAGAAGTTCGCAATTGTCTTCATCCCGGCCGATATGTCGGTGATCTTGCCGCCTCCGAACAGTGTTGAAAAACCGAATTTGTTCTTGCCGTCCTTGTCGTGGCAGGCAACGCATTTTTCCGCGTAAATCCGCTCGCCTTGCGCCGGCGTACCGCTTCCTGGCGGCAGGCCAGAGCCGTCAGGCATAACGCTGATATCCCAAGCCGCGACGTCGGCGGGGTCGATAGGCGCGCCAAGATTGGGCCCGTCGGCGAACGCTACGCTGATACTCAGAGCGAACACCAACGGAGCGCTGTAGAGGGAAATTCTATGTATAGGCATGGCTGATCTGCCCTTTGGCGTCGACTGCCCAACTAGTGACCGCGTTGAAGTGCTGGTTGGGAAACGCCCCGATCGGTGGGACATTCTTCAACTCGCCGCGCCGAGCCACGAATTCGGCGCGTGTGGGTTGGAAGTTCCCGGCTTCATCCCAAGCCCGGCTTTGAAGTATTGCGGGGCCACCGTTCCAATGCCAAGCCATGCGGAAACGGGTGAAAGCCTTCGCCAATACCGGCTCCTGCAGCGCCGCTTCGGCCCAACTTTGCCCGCCATCGGCCGAAACCAAAACCCTGGCGATACGGCCAGTGCCGGAATATGCGACACCGGAAATCTGATAAAGGCCGGGCTGCTTTAGGGTCATTCCGGGAGACGGCTGCGTGATGAACGATTTGACTTCCTGCAGGAAATAAAACTGGTATGCCTCGCCGTTCGGGAGAAGCTGCGTGTAGGTCTTGGTCTCCCAGAAGCCCATGGCTGGTTCCTCCACGAGCTTGATGCGCCGCAGATACTTGACGTTCATGTTGCCCTCGTAGCCGGGCAGCAGCAGGCGCACCGGATACCCGTTACTCGGCGTGAGGCGCTCGCCATTTTGATAGAGGGCGATCATGGCGTCGTCCAACGCCTTCGCCACGGGCACGCTGCGTGTTAGGTGAGGCGCGTCCGCGCCTTCGGCGATGAACCATTTTGCCTTCGGATCAATGCCGGTTTCTTCGAGCAGGGTGGAGAGCTTCACACCCGTCCATTCAGCACAAGACGCGAGGCCGTGCAGTGCCTGAACGTTACCCTGCAGCGGCTGGGGGGAAAACAGCGGCGCGCTGTTGCCGCCGCACTCCAGGAAGCTGATACGCGACACCATCGGGTAACGCGCGAGTGCCTCAAGCGTGAACTTCAAAGGGCGTTTGACGAGGCCGTGGATCACGAGACGGTGCTCATCCGGATCTATGTCGGGCGGGCCGCCATAGGCGATCACGAAATGCAGGCCATTAGGCGTGATCATTCCGTTTAGCAAGTGATGCGGAGTACGCGCAGTTTGAACGAATGGCAAGCCGTCGGGGTTGTTCAGCGTTCGCGTGACGTTCTTCTCAAACCGAGACGGCAGCTCATAGGGTTTGATGCTCGAACCGGGCTCAAGGCTCCATGGATCATCCTTGAGTGGCTCGGCCGCGGCGCTTGTCAGCGAGGCCCCGACGCCCGTGCTGAGTGCGCCTGCTATGGCGACGCCCTGCCCGAGCAGTGCACGCCGGTCAATCAGACCGTTTCCAGCTACAGGGTCCCCCGATGTCCCCCGAAGGATTACGGATTCCTTTGGGCATGACCGCCTCCTCAGCTGTCGGCGTCTTGAGAGTATAGCGCTGATTTTCTCTCGCCCGCAATGACCGGTAATGGAATGGTCCGGCCGTGCTCCGGCCCTGCCAGCACGAGAAGCTGGCAAGGGGCGCTCAAGACAAGGAGCACGCCATGTCTCAGACACCCAATACCGCGACCGCCGTGATCGGCATCGATATCGGCAAGAACTCGTTCCACGTCGTGGGCCACGATGCGCGCGGCGCCATCGCGCTGCGGCAAAAGTGGTCGCGTGGCCAAGTAGAAGCGCGGCTCGCCAATATACCGCCTTGCGTGATCGGCATGGAGGCCTGCGTCGGCGCCCATCATCTCAGTCGCAAGCTCCAAAGGCTTGGCCACGACGCCCGCCTGATGCCGGCGAAATACGTGCGCCCGTATTCGAAGGGACAGAAGAATGACTTCCGAGATGCGGAAGCCATCGCCGAGGCTGTCCAACGCCCGACCATGAAGTTCGTCGCGACCAAGACCGCCGATCAACTCGACCTTCAGGCACTGCACCGCGTCCGCGATCGATTGGTCGGTCAGCGTACCGGCGTCATCAATCAGATCCGTGCGTTCCTGCTGGAGCGGGGCATCGCCGTGCGGCAAGGCCTGCATTCCCTGCGGTTCGAGTTGCCAGGTATCTTGGCGACACGCACCGATGTGCTCTCGCCTCGCATGTTGCGGATCATCGAGGGGCTGGCGGGCGACTGGCGCCGGCTGGATGCGCGTATCGAGGAGCTATCTGGCGAGATCGAAACGCTGGCCCGTCAAGATAAGGCCTGCGAGAGGCTGATGACGGTGCCCGGCATTGGCCCGCTTATCTCAAGCGCAATGGTGGCCGCGATCGGCACCGGCGACGTGTTCTCGAAAGGTCGCGACTTCGGCGCCTGGCTTGGACTGGTGCCGAAGCAGATATCGACCGGCGACCGCACGATCCTCGGCAAGATATCAAGGCGCGGCAATCGCTACCTACGCGCGCTGTTTGTGCAAGCCGCATGGGTTGTGCTGGTCAAGGTCAAGTGTTGGGAGCGCTATGGCCTCAAATCTTGGATCGAAGCCGCCAAGAAGCGATTGCACCACAACGTGCTGGCGATTGCGCTCGCCAACAAGCTCGCCCGGATCGCCTGGGCGGTCCTCAATAAGGGACGCGCCTTCGCGTGCGTCAAGACGGCGGAGACGGGGTCCCGACCTGCTTGATCCTCGCGCCGCGCGCAGGCCGGGACGAAGGAACGACCGCCGGGCACGAACAAAGGAACAGCGGGATATGAGGAGCAAGCGATGACGTAATCCGATCAACAGTTCCAGCGAGGTCTGCGAGAGGATGAGACGAGATGGAGGTTCGGTCTTCCCGGCGCATGCGAACACTGGTGACCCGAATGGCCCGTTCGAGGCCTGTCCGGTAATGAGAACGCACGCGCGCTGATATCCATGATGGTCCGGAGCAAAACAGCTCCAACTAGAGACCGGATACATTGATGCAAGACCGCTTACCACCAGATCGACGAAAACCTCTTGCAACGCGCGGCCGGACCATACATTCGGGTCACGAGCGTCGCCCTCCGCAATACACGTCGGCCTGTCTATTTCCGCCATGCCCCGTTAGCGACCGATGGTGCGTGGCGGTGCAAAACGTAGCGAAGGGCCACGAGCGGAAGTCGCACTTGTTCGCTGAACGATGATTCCTGGGTCGGACGCGTGCTCGTGCATTGAACGCCGCCACGCGTCAACGCGAATTCCTACTGCTTGCAAAGTCCCTTCGGCGTCCAATCGTGCACAAGGGTGGACGGCGGCTTAGATGTTTCGTGAAGGATCAATACCAGCGCGCGGCGCGTCTCGGTGCCGGTCGCGGTAAGGTGCATAGGCGGTCCTCCCGGCACAATTACATACTCCCCGCCCGCCCGGCCGACTTGCTTGCCTTGCGGGGTCTCCAGGCAAGTCTCGCCGCTCAGGGTGTACCAAGCCTCTGGACCGGAATGGAAGTGCGCCGAGGAGGTCATTCCGGGAGTGAAAATCGCCTCCATGTACTGAGCTGAGTACGCCTCCCCTGCCTTAACAGGAAGTGGGCCGATGTCAGCGAGGTGTTCGCCCCCAATGGGCCGCCAGTTCTTGTCTTCGATGCTTAGCAGCCAGATTTTGCCAAAGGTCTCCACAACCGCTCCACCCGGTTGTCTGGCGCGCTCCGCGTCCGCTCGAGTGGGGTAAATGTCGAGGTGCCAGAACGTTTCTGATTTACCGATCTGCCCGAGAGGTTGATCTGTTATGATCCAGCATCCCAGTTCGCCCGTACGCTCTTTCATAGGTGTGCAGCGGACGCCCTCAGAAACGTGCTGAGCAGCCAGGTGAGCCCCGGGCAATGCCGCTAAGAGCAGCCACGCGACGGCGATCAGAAGTAGCAGTACAGAGCGACGAGCTGTCATGAACATCTCTAGCAGGGTCTGCTCAATACAGCATTCATAGATTGCGAACTTAGCATCGGCTCGCTCCTTCCGTAAGCACCATCTGTCGCGGGCACGAGAAAATCGTTGGACTGTGCGGCTACGGCCCATCTTACGCGGCCGCCGACGGGGGATGCTTTTACGTCGACCATTTTTATGTCTTGCAGGAGGAGCTGCGGTTTTGCCGGCCGCTGTCGCTGCAGTCTGTCTGGGAATGGGTAGGCAAGCTGCCAAAATGAGTGCAGTCTTGGACAGCGCTCCACCGCTTCTTTGTGGCCTCCTGTGGAGACGCCAACAGCCGCTTCGGGTCATTCGCGACTGAGCCGGGCAGCGCTCGCTAGCAATCGATGTCCGCTTCGGTCCCGATAGCGACCGCCTTTGTGCAACCGCGGCAAATGACGCGAAGGGCCAACAGCAGAAACCCCATGACCAAAGTAGTTCAAGCCCAGAACGTGGGTTCGTGTGGTTCAAGATGCGGCCCGATCCTAATCGGAGCTATTCGCGCTGCCAGACCTGTGCGGTCTTCGACCTCAATGGCCAAACCGCATAGCGTGGCAGCGCCTTTAGCAGCCAAAAACCGGCCGTTTGTCAGACCTGTGACAAAGCGGTTGACCGGCTCACGCCAATCCATGCCCACGACCGAGTTGTAGTCTCCGGTCATGCCCACGTCCGTGATGTAAGCTGAGCCGTTAGGCAGGATACGGTGATCTGCACTGGGAGTGTGAGTGTGAGTGCCCGCAATCACGCTGACCCTCCCGTCGCAGAAACGTCCCATCGCTTGTTTTTCCCCAGTCGCTTCGCAATGAAAATCAAGCACGGTCGCATCAACTTCATAGCTTAATGGATAGAGGTCCAAGGTTCGAGAGATGGCGCCGAAAGGGTCATCCACCGGCTCCATGAATAGCCGCCCCAATGCGTTAATGACGAGAACATGCTTTCCATTTGCGGTGTCAACCTTGACGAAGCCGGCCCCCGGCGTATTGGGCAAGTAGTTGATGGGCCGTACAAGACGATGGTCCCGCGCTGCCAGTTCGAGTGCCTCCCTGCGGTTCCAAGAATGGTTTCCGAGTGTCACAACGTCAGCGCCAGCATCTCTGATGGCTCGATATGTCTCGAACGTGATGCCGAACCCTTGCTCTGCGGAGTTCTCACCGTTCACCACCGTTAGATCGATGCTCCAGCGCGACCTCAGGCTTGGAAGCATTTCAGATAGGACGGTGACTCCTGACGTACCTACGACATCGCCGATAAAGAGTATCCGCATATTCAAGTCTCCAGAGAGGGCATACCAAGCTTGCGTGACGATACTGGAGAACGCAAGGCTGCCTCCGCCGTGGCGCTCTGACAACGTCAGCTCTGGGTCTTGGTCGTGTAAAAACGCCGGTCCTTAGGCCGTCGGGCGGAAGCCATGACTGGCTTGGTGTCAGGCCGCGATTGCAGCCATCAGTGGCTTGATCCCGACGATGTTCATGACCCGTGTCAGATTGTAGGCCAGGACGGAGAGCGCCATTTCGGCCGCCACTTTCGGAAGCGTTTTGGTAAGGAAGTGTGTCGCTCCCATGCGGGCTTTCATGGTGCCGAACGGATGCTCGACTGTTTCGCGACGCTGACGCATGGCGAGCGGGTTTGCATCAAGGCGATGCTGCACAGCCTCGAGCAGATGCTCATGCTCCCATCGCGTAATCCGCCGTTCTGACCCTGGCGTGCATTGGGTCTTGAGCGAACACCTTTGACAGGCCGTGGTCCAGTAGCGCCGCAGCACCTTGCCGTCTTCTTCATTCGTATAGCGATATGATAGCCGCTCCCCGGCCGGGCAGCGATAAGCGTCCTCCTCTAACAAATAGGCAAAATCCTGTTTACCGAAGCGTCCGTCTGCTTAGCGCCGGACGTTAGCGGTTCACGCGAGGATCTCTCGGCTGTTGAAGTAGCCGCGATCGGCTACAGCTTCGAGCGTCTCAGTCTTCAGAACAGCCTTCGCCTGCTTGGCCATATTGGCAAGTTGTGCCCGATCCGAGCCGCTGTTCGTCACCTCGTGCGTCACAATCAGATGGTGCTCGGTGTCTACGGCGACCTGTACGTTGTAGCCGACAACGCCAGAGCCGCGGCCGCTCGTCGCCATCGAACGGCTGTCGGGGTCGGTCAGCGAGATTTGCTGGTCAGGCGAAGCAAGCATTTGCTTCTCATAGACGGCAAGCTTGCCCATTTCCTCCTTCAGCTTTGTCAGCTTCTCGGTAAGCCTCGTCACCTTCGTGGCCAGCGCCTCCGTCGGTTCCTGGCGATCGGCCGTGTCAAGTTGGCTCAGATAGCGTGCTACGCTCTCCTCCAACTGAGCACGCCGTCGCTCCATCTTCGCGCGCGTGAAGTTCCTGTCCCGGTTGTTCACGGTCCTTGAACTTGCTGCCATCGATGGCGACGCTCGCCGTCGCCAGCAGACCCATCTCTCGGCAGAGTTCGACGAAGCCCGCACATACCTTGCGCAGCGCCAGGCCGTTGTCCTTGCGGAAGTCCGCAATCGTCTTGTGATCGGGAGCAAGCCGACCCAGCAGCCACATCACCTCGACATTGCGCCCGGCCTCTCGTTCCAACCGCCGGCTCGACTGCACCCGATTCAGATAGCCGTAAATGTAAAGCTTAAGGAGCACCGAGGGATGGTACGACGGCCGACCGGTGGCCGCCGGCTCAACACCCTCAAAACCCATCTCAGCCAAACCGAGCGCATCGACAAACACGTCGATCACGCGAACTGGATTGCTCTCGTCAATGAAGTCATCGAGCCATTCGGGCAACATCGTCCGCTGCCCACGATCCGCCTCTTCAACGAAGCGCCTCATCGATTCCTCCAAAGAATCACAGGAGAATCATAACAGCAGCCCAGTGTTTTCACACAGCCAGGGTCAAAAGCGTCGTTCTGAAAGTCAGTCGGCTTCTTCCGGTTTCACCGATAAGCAGACGATTTGAGAGCCACACCGGACTTCGCATGAGGGCCAGGAACCGACATCGGCTTGCCTATCCGATCACCTCGTCGGCAAGTGCAGGAGTTAGGCTAGGTCCACTGCGAGGCGCTTGAGATCGGCGAGCGAGCAGTGGCCCAGAGCGCCTTCGTGAGTGGCGCGCAAGACGACGCGGGGCGCCTGGCCCGCCTCGAGTGCTTCTTGCCAACGCGGAGCACAGAGGCACCAACGGTCGCCGGGTTTCAGGCCACGAAAGCCGAATTCCGGCATCGGTGTCGAAAGATCATTGCCGCTGGATTTGGAAAACTTGAGAAACTCGGCGGTCATGACGGCGCAGACCGTGTGGCTACCGATGTCCTCTCGCCCAGTGTCGCAGCAGCCGTCTCGAAAGAACCCCGTCATTGGGCTTATCGAGCAGATTTCGAGCCGCTCACCTAGCACGTTACGGGGTGTGCTCGACCGACCACCTCCATTACCGTTGTCGTCCCTCAGCATTGCCGTCTCCGCGTGCGGTGTTGTCGACCGACTACTGATCTTTAGTGAGTCGCACCTGCGGCTTCCGACTGGTGCCACTAGCGGACGTCGCACTCTCAGCTCGTCGCCGCGTCGCAGCCACCTTGGCTGCGATTGTCATTCGGGCAACCCAGCTCGCCGCAATCCTTCTTCAAATCGCGAGAGGTCTTTAGCACGCCGATAAGGGCCCAGCACGTTTTTGAGAGTGGAAACACGCAGCGCGGGATTCAGTTGCCGCAGCCGAGCGGCGGCCTTATGTGCTTGCTCCGGCAGCCCGGCCATTGAGTTGCTGGCGGCGGCGATACGTAATCCAGGTTGAAAGTCCGGATTGTCCTGCAACGCCATGGCCGCCCATGATGCCACTTCGTCATAGCGGCCCAGGAAGAAATGTGCAGACGTGGTCCCGACTCGCATTCCTATCGCCCACGGATCAGGCGCATGGCGCGCGCGAAGCGTTCGATCGCCGGTTCCGGCTCGCCGAGAAAGTTCTTCACCCAGCCGCCGTAATGCCACGCCTCGGCCAAATTGGAGGCGAGCTGGCGCTTGACCTGATCCGAAGCCATCCGGGTTTCCCTCCCGGCGATAAACCCTCTGCGGCTCACGGCACGCAAGGGGAACAGTACCACTTTCATCCCACCTTTGCCGAAAGTTCGGTGGCGGTTGCCGTTCTCCGGCTGACGCCTCCTCGACCTGCTTGCCGCGGTGCGGTTAGACTTCTGCTCCGGGTCTTGGTTCGCGGTAGGGATGCCCATTGCTGGACACCCCCCGCGCAGATCCGGACAAGCCCGATTCGAGCATCCGGCTCTTACCTCGGGTGTTTAACGGCGAAGCGCCGGTCGGGCCATGGATGAAGGATGCGCGGCGCGGGAAGCCAGTCGGCGACCAACTTCGTCATTCGCTCCCACGTGAAGCCGTCTTTCTGGCTGCGCCGCCGAAGCGTGCGGCGCCAGAGGTCGGCCACGTAATGCCGGAACGCTGAGAGCGCCCGACTGTTTGTGGGCACGGCATAATAGGCGAAGTGGCCTGTGATGACTTGCCTTAGCCAGTGTCCCTGAGACGGGATAGGCTGATGCATTCTTTGCCGCAGCTCCGCCTTGATTTCCTGCAGCTTCGCCCGCATGCGGTCGCGCCGGGTCTTCCGCTGTAATTGGAAGGCACCCCGTCGAGATTTCCCGCAGATGAAGGTGAAGCCCAGGAACGCGAAGGTCTCCGGTCTACCGATGCCACGCTTCTTGCGCTCGACTGCCGCATGGCGTCCGAACTCAATCAAGCGGGTCTTGCCCGGATGGAGCGACAGCGAGAATGCCCCGAACCGCTCACGCAGTGCATCAAGGAATCGACGGGAGTCGTCCTCATGCTCGAAGCCTGCGACCAGATCATCTGCATAGCGCACGACGATCATGTCGCCGCGGGCCTCTTGCCGTCGCCAGCGATCGGCCCACAGATCGAACACGTAGTGCAGGTAGATGTTGGCGAGGAGTGGTGAGATCACCGAACCTTGGCCAGTCCCACTGTCAGCTACGGATACGATCCCGTCTTCGAGGATGCCCGCCTTGAGCCATTTACGGATCAGACGGATGATGCGCTTGTCGCCGGTGCGGTGCTCCAGGAAGCGGATCAACCAGTCATGGTTGACGCTGCCAAAGAAGTCCCGGATGTCGGCGTCAAGGATGTGGTTCACCTTCCGGCTGGTGACCGCCACCGCCAAGGCGTCCAGCGCATCGTGCGGCCCTCGTCCAGGTCGGAACCCGTACGAGAACCCGAGGAAATCCTCCTCGTAGATGGCGTTGAGCACCATGGCGCAAGCGCCCTGGACGATCTTGTCCTCCAGGGCCGCGATCGCCAGCGGCCGTTGTCGGCCATCCGCCTTCGGTATGTACGTCCGACGCGATGGATGAGGCCGATACGCTCCTCGGTGGACTCTTCCGCAGAGATCCTCGAGATTGCGCTCAAGGTTCACTTCGTAGTCCTGCCAGGTCACCCCATCGACTCCAGCGGCAGCTTTGCGTTTGAGCGCGTAGAATGCCACCTGGAGCGTGTCGACGTTGACCTGATGGAGAAGCGCGGTGAACCGCTCCTTCTTCCTTTGCCTTGCGGCTTGCCGTACGCGGCTCAGCGCCTGGGTCACGCGCGCCCGGGTCTGCGTCCGGTGCGTGCTTTGCTGATCCGCATTCCCCTTGGTCCCTGCCCTTTGCTCCGCCGCCTCCGCCGCCGGTGGCCCGGCTTTGTTCGGCGACTTCCCAGCTACTACGGCAGAGTCAGACTTCTCCGGATCGTGCATCGACGGCTACGGCTCCTCGCCTTCCCGTCGCGGACCGTCTACCCAGAGGGGCTTTCGGCCA
>NZ_JBBIAM010000060.1:0-57479 GCF_054185185.1 Bradyrhizobium sp. UFLA05-153 | reverse complement strand
CCCATGAATCATTGAAAAATTGATTCGGGAATCCTAAAAGCACGGCAAAATCAACGATCTGCCAAAGTAGTGCTAGGGCCTGTCCTCAATTAGGCGATTCACAAGAGGATAGCGGCGTGATTCATGGGGTGTCAGCTGATTCGGAGCTGACAGATGCGCCGCTACGCCCTTCGGGACGATCAATGGGACAGGATCAAGGATGTTCTGCCCGGCCGTGAAGGGCATGTGGGCGTCACCGCCAAGGACAATCGGCTGTTGTCGAGGCGGTGCTTTACCGTTATCGCGCCGGTATACCCTGGCGGGACCTGCCGGAACGTTTTGGCGACCCGATCAAGATCCACACGCGGTTTTCGCGCTGGGCCAAGAGCGGTGTCTGGAAGAAGATCTTTCGATTACGGTGACAGTGGTGCGCCAGGGGAAGCTGGTGCAGTCCTGCCGGTGGAGTCCGGCACAGGTAAGGGGCAGCGCCCGCCTGTTAGCGAGTGTAGCGTAGCCGTCGGCGACGGCGGGTACGAAGCATACACAGCGATCGTGATGTGGGATTGAGCCACGAAATATCGAAAGTCGCGGAGGCCGAGGCGGTCACTGTCGTCGAAGGCAAGATGTGCGGCACCGTTTTGCGAGGTGCTGACGCTCCGTCGGGGTCGAAGGCCACGTCACGCACGAAAGGATTGCATCGGAACCTGGGAGGTCCTGCGTCAGGCCAGCGACGGATGACGTGGCTGGTCCGCATCGGGAAGGCGAAGAGCCGAAGCCGATGATGCACGGAGGCGGGAAGTCGGACGCGGCCGTAGTAGCGTTGATCCGGCGAACGAAGCGGAGCGATCCGCGGAGGAGCGAAGGGCCGCGACCGAGGGGAATACGAACCAGCAAGGCACGGACCGGACGCAGAGACGGGCGAGCGTGACACCGGCGCTGGAGCGCATACGGCGAACTGCAAGGGAGAGGAAGAAGGAGAGGTTCACCGCGCTGCTCCATCACGTCAATGCCGATCTGCTTGCAACGGAGTTCTTTGAATTGAAGGAGCATGCCGCGGCGGGTGTGGACGGGGTGACGTGGCGGGACTACGAGCGCAACCTGAAGGCCAACCTTGAGGACCTGCATGCTCGTGTCCATCGGGGAGCGTATCGGCCGCAGCCGTCGCGACGGGTCTATATCCCGAAGCCTGACGGTGGGCGGCGACCGCTGGCGATTGCGGCTCTTGAGGACAAGATCGTCCAGCGGGCAGTGGCGAGAGTGCTCAACGCGATCTACGAGGAAGACTTCCTCGGGTTCTCGTACGGGTTCCGGCCCGGCCGCGGCGCCCATCATGCGATGGACGCGCTGGTGGTCGGGATTGGATGTCGCAAGGTGAACTTCATTGTGGACGCCGACATCCGCTCGTTCTTCGACACGGTCGACCAGCAATGGCTGATCCTTCGTTGAGCACCGGATCGGCGACCAGCGTATCATCCGCCTGATCCGCAAATGGCTCAAGGCGGGCGTCCTCGAAGAGGGGGTCGTCAGGGGTGGTGAACAGGGAACGGCGCAGGGGGCAGTGATCTCACCGCTGCTTGCCAACATCTACCTGCACTACGTCCTCGATCTGTGGGCCGAGCGTCATCGACGGCGCGAGGCCACGGGCGACATGATCATCGTGCGTTGCGCCGACGACTTCGTCGTTGGGTTCGAACGCGAACATGACGCCCGGTGCTTCCTCGACACGTTGCGCGAACGGCTGAAGGAGTTCGCGCTGTCACTGCATCCTGAGAAGACCCGACTGATCGAGTTCGGGCGCTTTGCGGCGAACAACCGCAAGCGGCGCGGGCTTGGCAAGCCGGAGACCTTCAACTTCCTCGGCTTCACTTTCATTTGCGGCAAGTCGCGGCAGGGCAAGTTCCTGATCAAGCGGAAATCCCGCCGCGATCGTATGCGGATGAAGTTGCAAGCCGTGAAGCAGGAGCTGCGACGGCGTATGCATCAGTCAGTCCCCGAACAGGGTAAATGGCTGAGGCGAGTCATCCGTGGCTACTTCAACTACCACGCCGTACCGACCAACAGGCGGGCGGTCGCAAACTTCCGGGAGTTCGAGGCTGGTGGCGGACGCTGAAGCGTCGCAGCCAGAGGCGCTCGCTTGGATGGGAGCAAATGAGGCAGCTCGCGGACGTGTGGCTCCCCAAACCGGAAATCCTGCATCCTTGGCCCAACCGGCGGTTCGCCGTCAGACACCCGAGGTAAGAGCCGTATGCGGGAAAACCGCACGTGCGGATCTGTGCGGGGGGGCGCGAGGCAACTCGCGTCCCTACCGCGACCACTCAGTGCACGCTCGACCTGATAGATCGCAAAATAGCTAGTTAAGTGCACTGTCACCGGCTGGCTATCGTGACTCCTTCGCTCGCGACAGCTCAAAATATTCGGAGATCGCCCAAGCTGAGAGCCCGAAACTAGCGACCGGGCGTCATGAAGCACGAAACGTTGTGGTTCGTCGTCCCGGCCCTTGGGGTAGTAATGCTGTTGATCGCAATCATCCTGCTCCTTGGCAGGTAAGCGGCCGTCCGCCGGCTACTTGAACGGATCCTGGATCGACGGTGAGGACTGCCGGACGCGGCGCACGCTCACCGGCGTGCCGTCGGAGACGAACAGCAGCTCGTACCTGCGGCCTTCGTTGTCGGTCGCCGTGCAGGTGATGTTCGAGACCTGCCGGGCGGCGAAATTGCCGGTCTGGCGGCAGACGCCGGTGGAGATCTGCTCGGCCGGCACCGGCAGGCCGTCGACCCTGGGCCGGTCCTTGGAATTGAGCAGCATGCGGTCGATCGGCAGCTCATAGGAATTGTCGTCGGCGCGCTTGCCGTTCTCGCCGGAGAACGAGACGACGTGGCTGTCATCAGTGGGGTCGTCGATCGCGACCGCGAAATTGACGCGGCCCTTGTCACCATGGGCGTAGGCCACCGTCTTGCAGGCGAACTCGCGCCCCGCGATCCGCAAGGTCTTGCATTGGCCCGACATCAGCGCCAGCAGGTCGATGAAGGAGTTTTGCGGCTCCGCCTGGTTGTTGACTCCTATGGGGGCGGAAGACCCGGCAAAACAAGGAGTTGCGAGAGCAATCAGGCTCGCGGCCAGAACCGGTCGGAAGCGGCGGCGCATCATGGGGCTCGCATGGCGCGTGGCGGAAACGGAAAAGTTCCGTGCCTCAACCATCCAGCCACCAATTGGTTGCGATCCCGTTTGTTGTGCGAAGCACATGCCCGTCTGGAATACCACCGCGCCACCCGCCGGCGATTCACGAAAACCGCCTCAACCCCGACCCGGCGCGCACTTGCCGCCAGGGCCATGTTTTTTTCGTGGCAAAGCTTGTCGCCGCCACCGCCCTCCGGCAGTGTCTCCGGAAATCTACGGGGAGGCTTCGCATGACCAAGGTCATCCCGAGCCGCGTCGCCGGCCGGATCGAAGGCGATTTCGTCGTGTTTCTGATCGGCATGCGCGTCAACAAGCCGTGGGCGCTCCACAAATGGCTGCCGGTCGCGCTCGCCATGCCGAGGATGATCAAGGAGCTGGAGAAGGCCTCAAGGGAGGTGGGCTTCCTCGGCCACACCGAGCTCGGCCTTCTCAACATGGTGCAGTATTGGCGGAGCTTTGATCATCTGGAGCGCTACGCCAGGGCGCACGACGCGCAGCACTGGCCGGCCTGGGTCGATTTCAACCGGCGGCTGAAGGACAGCCGCGGCGACGTCGGCATCTGGCACGAGACCTACCGGGTCCACGCCGGCGACTATGAAGCGATCTATAGCGGCATGCCCCCGTTCGGCCTCGGCAAGGCCGGCGCCCCCAGCGGCATCACCGACGCCAACGACAGCGCACGGCAGCGGCTCGGCGCTGCCTGATCGAAACTTCTCACTGGAGTGCAGTCTGCCAGCGCGCATCGCGCAGCGAGGGGCGGCGATGCAGGCGGGCATCGAGTAGGGCATGGGCCCGCGCGAGTTCGCCGCTGCGCATCAATGCGACGATAAAAGTGTCCTCTATAAGCTCGCGCTGGGCATGGCTGCCGCCGATCCGCACGACCTGGCTGAGAACCGGCGCAAGCTGGCGCACGCAGGCGGCATAATCCTCGTCGGCGAAGGCCGTGAACGCCCGGCAGATCGCGGGCACGACGGGGCCCGCAGGCAGCTTGCCGTCGGCCAGCCGCTGCTCGATGACGGCAAGACGCGCGGCAAGTGCTTCGCGATCCTGCGTGGCGGCCGCGAACAGCGCCATGTGGACGTCGGCAAAGGGGATGCTCGATTTCGGAAACAGCTTTTGCGCGGCGGCGTCGGCCTCGATCCAGAGCTCTTTCGGCACGGCGTGACCATAGGCCAACAGGCGCCACAACAGCGAGGCGCCGTCGGTGATCACGTTGAGCGGCGGCGCCTGTGTCATCGACGGTTGCAGCACGTCGGCATAGATCGCGAGCGCGCGCGCCGCATTGCGGTGCTCGAGCGCACCAAGCGCCTGGTGCCAGCGGATATGGCCGTGCAGGATTCCGGAACGGTCATAGCCGCCGATCCATTCGTCGACGAGGCGGTCCGCCTCGTCGATTGAGCCGTCCTCGAACATGGCATGCAGCACTGCGTGGGCGCCATGCGCATTTTTGCGCTTCAGGCCAAAGCCGCGCTCGGTGATCGCGCGGCCGCGCGTAACATCGCCGTTCTCGGTGATCGCCCAGCCGTAGAGCGTCAGGAACCACCAGTCCTCGCCATAGTGATGCGCGATGCTTGCGCAGAGATCCTGCCGCGCGCGGTCGTGATCGGCCATGCCGGAGAAGGCGAACAGGCCGAAGGCGCCGAGCGGCAGCGCCAGCACCACCGCATCGCGTGGCCAGGCCTCGATATGCTTCAAGGTCGCGGCCAGCGCTTCGGGCATCCGCCCTTCGACCGCGAGCGCCAGCGCCTCGACGTGCGAGCGTTCGCGCTCCGTGCCGCGCTTCGCCACCAGCTCGCGCGCCAGGCCCGCTTTCTTCCGCGCGAGCTCGCCCTGCTGATAGAACGAATGCACGCGTGCGCGCGCAATGTGCGCCAGCGCGAAATCAGGATCAGCCTCGGTCGCGCGCTCCAGCGCTTCCGCAGTGCCCGTCCAGCCTGCGAGCAAGAGGTCGATGCCCTCGCGATAGGAGGTCGCAGCCGCATCGGATGTGGTGGAGAGCGGAAGCCCGTAGCGGTCCTGATGCGCCATGCTCACTTCCTTATGCTGTTCGCGCGCGGCGGCCCTCGATCGGATAGGCCGGGTCATTGTAGCCCGGTGTCGAGGGATGGCCCGACGTCACCAGGGTGTCGATCAGCGCTTCGTCCTCTGCGGTGAAGCGATAGTCGAGCGCTCGGATGTAGTCGTCCCACTGCTCCTCGGTGCGCGGGCCGGCGATTACCGAGGTGACGCAGGCGGAGTTGAGCACCCAGGCGACGGCGAACTGGCCGGCGGTGATGCCCTTCTTCTCCGCGTGTTGCTTGATCTCCTGCGCGAGCTTGAGCGACTCGGGACGCCATTCCGTCTGCATCATGCGGGTGTCATTGCGGCCTGCACGCGTCTCCTTGTCGGGCGGCGCATCGGGGCGGTACTTGCCTGTCAGCACGCCGCGCGCCAGCGGGCTATAGGGCACGATGCCGAGGCCGTAATAGCCGCATGCCGGAAAATGCTCGACCTCCGGCATGCGGTTCATCGCGTTGTAATAAGGCTGGCTCACCACGGGCCGGTCGATGCCGAGCCGGTCGCAGATGTTGCAGATCTCGGCGACGCGCCAGGCGCGATAGTTCGAGACGCCGAAATAGCGCACCTTGCCGGCGCGGATCAGGTCTCCCATCGCGCGCACGGTCTCCTCGAGGGGTGTCGCATGGTCTTCCTTGTGTAGATAGTAGATGTCGATGACATCGGTGCCGAGGCGCTTCAGGCTTTCATCTGCCGCCTGCAACACCCAACGCCGCGACAGCCCGCTGCGATTGGGATCATCGCCCATGGGATTGGCGAGCTTTGTGGCGAGCACCCAGGCGTGACGGTTGTTGGCGATCGCGCGGCCGACCACCTCTTCCGAGCCGCCGTTGGAATAGGCGTCCGCGGTGTCGATGAAGTTGACGCCGGCCTCGCGCGCCTTCGCGATGATCTTTTCGGAATCGGCTTCATTGGTGGGGCCACCGAACATCATCGTGCCAAGGCAGATCGGCGACACTTTCAGGCCGCTGCGGCCGAGCTGGCGGTATTGCATGGGTCAATCCTCGATGCGTTTGTGGGTACCACCATAGCGATCTCACTCCGTCATTGCGAGCGCAGCGAAGCAATCCAGTATTGCCTCAATACGCGTGCTCTTTCAGTATCGTCGTCCTGGACAAGCGAGCGGAGCGAGCGCTGATCCAGGACCCATAACCCCAGGAAGTAGTTTGGCGGAGACTCGTGGTTACGAGCTCGCGCGACAATTGCGCCATGGGGTAATGGGTCCTGGCTTTCGCCAGGACGACGTCGGAGGACGTCTTGCAATGAGGCTACTCCGGCCCCTTCAAGATCTTGAACACCCCATTCGCCATCACGATGCAGCGGTCGTCGACGGTGACTTCGGTGCTCATGAAGATCAGGCTGCGGGTCGAACGCACCACGCGCGGGCGCGAGATCAGGATGTCGCCGACCTTGCCGGCCTCGACGAAATGCGTGTCGAGCTGCGCCGTCGCCATGTACTGCTTGCCGGTGGCATAGCGCGCGGTCATGCCGCAGGTGCGATCGGCGAAGGTCATCGTCACGCCGCCCTGCACCATGCCGCGGCGATTGTGATGCTTGTCCTGCGTGATCAGCGCGTATTCGTATCGGCCGTCGACCTGGCGCTCCCACAACGGACCGATCAGGTGCATGAAGCCGGTGGTTTCGACAACGGTCCAGCCGTCGTGCTTGAGTCTCGCGGCGGCCTTGTCGATCATGTCCGGGTCCGTCTGTGAAAGCGGGCATCTGCGCCTCATTTCATCAAGCGCGCTCCTGGTGTAGTCAAGCATCATGAGACCGTTCGACGATGCCACACGGCGGAATATCGCCGGCGCCTGCGCGGCGTTTGCGCGCCTGCCCGATGATGGCGAGCCGCCGGCGCTGAAGCGCGCCGCGGTTGCCATTGCGCTTGCCGCGGCAGGCGAGGGGCGCGACACGGCGCTGCTGCTGACCTTGCGTGCATCTCACCTGCGCGCTCATCGCGGGCAATGGGCCTTGCCCGGCGGGCGCTGCGATGACGGTGAAACGCCGGTCGAGGCGGCGCTGCGCGAGCTCGACGAGGAACTTGGATTGAGGCTTAGCGCGGACGCGGTGCTCGGCCTCCTGGACGACTACCCGACCCGCTCCGGCTATCTGATCACGCCCGTCGTGGTCTGGGCCGCGAGCGGCACGACACTGGTGCCGAACCCGCAGGAGGTCGCCTCCGTGCACCCGATTGCACTTGCTACGATCGAGCGCGAGAACGCTTTCGACTTCGTCGCCATCCCCGAAAGCGCGCGGCGTGTGATCCGCTTCCATCACGAGGAGAGCCTGATCCATGCCCCGACTGCGGCGCTGATCTATCAGTTCCGCGAGGTGCTGGCGGGGCGCGCAACCCGCGTTGCCGAGCTGGAACAGCCGGTGTTCGCCTGGAAATGACCTTAGACGTAAACGGGTTTTAACCTGACAGTCACGCGATGCTTGCTACAACGGTGCCATGCATCACCAACCGATTCGGCGCGCCCTGACGCTTGCACCGCTCGCGCTCGTCCTGCTCGTGCCGCCCGCGCTTGCGCGCGACTCGTCTGCACTGCCACCCGCCGTCAGCAACGCGATGGCGCAGGTATCGCCCCAGGCCATCCTCGAATATCGCCGGCGCCTCCAGGAATATCAGGAGGCGCGCGCGGCTTTCGACGCGGAGGCTGGCGCCTATTGGGGCGCGATCTCCGAGAAACGCCGCACCCGCAATGCCAAGCGGCGCGGCGGGCAGCAGATCACGCTCGACGACTACGTGCTGGAGCAGCCGCCGCTCTATACCGGGCCGAAGCGGCCGGTGAATCCGGAGCCCACCGAGGAGCCGGAGCCGCGCCCGCGCAAGCCGATCCCCGTCGTCGCCGATCTCTTGCGCGCGGCGCAGGATCTCTACCAGTTCACGCCGCAGCGGCCGGCGACCGAGGTCGAGTTCAAGCGCGCCTACGCCCGCTATTCACTCGCTTTCGGGCTGACGCGCGAGCAGGCGGTGCGGGTCTATTCGTTCGAGACCGGCGGCACCGGCAATCACGACGTGCAAGCGGGAATTGAACATGGCGGCAAGCGCGCGATCTCGACGGCGATGGGCTACAATCAGTTGCTGACCACCAACAGCGTCGAGCTGCTCGCCGAGCAGGGCCACGAGTTGATCCGCGCGCTTTCCGAGAAGACCGCACAGAGCTCGGGCGCCGCGCGCAAAACGCTCGAGCACAAGCTCGCCGTGTTGAAGAAGATGGTGGCGCAGGCGAAGTCGGTGCCCGACACCTGGTCGGAGCATGAGAAGATCGGCGACACCGCACAGGGCTGGGCGATGCACGCCATGGTGCTCGACATCGACGTCGGGCCGATGCTGCAGACCCACAAGCTGCTCACCTCGGTGCTGTTCGCGCGCGCCAAGGGGTACACCCGCCCGCTCACCGCCGCCGAGCTCGAGATGATGAATCTCACCGGCGACGGCACCGGACTCGACATGGTGACGATGCCGCAAGCCATGCGCGTGCAGGTGCCGACCTCGAACTTCTTCCAGCGCAGCGGCTATGAACGCAACCCGGTCGCGATTCGTCACAACACGGTGGCGAAGCTGCTGGCGGTGACGGATGCGCGGATGGACAGCAACAGCAACAATGCTGGGGCAAAGGAGCTGGCGGGGGCGTTTTAGAAGGTGGCCGTCATGCCCCGCGAAGCGAAGGCGGGGCATCCAGTACGCCGCGGCCTCTCCGTATCCCATCGCTGTCTCTGGAATACTGGATCACCCGCTTTCGCGGGTGATGACACCGACTGAATGGCGCCGCTCCGCCGCCCCCTTATTGATCCGGACCGAACTTGAACCGCCCGTCGCCCTCGAGGTACGGGCCGGTGCGCATGTAGAGCTGGCCGTTCTGGCCGATGAAGAACAGCGTGCCCCGCGGCACCTTCTTGGCGCCCTTCAGGAGGTCGCCGGCATTGCTGGTGCCCATCTTGTAGGAGAATGTCTTGCCTTCCTTGTCATAGGCATAGCCCATGTCGGGCTTCAGCTCCCACGGCGTCGCGGCGGTCTGCGCGACGGCCGGCGCGGCGAGCGCCCCGAGCATCGCCGCGGCCATCAAGGCCTTCGTTGGAAATCCAGTCATCCTCATCCTCCCCGTAACTTCTTGGTTGCCGTTCCGAACAAATCACGAACGGTCTTTGCCGGTCAATACGCGCCTCGGTCGCAACGCACGTCCCGTCAGGCGGGTCGTCGTGCCCAATCACATCCCGACCAGCAGTTTGTGATTTTCCCTTCGCCCTCTCGCGACTATGTTCCGCTTTCCGTCTAGAACGCAATTCGACAAAGAGATTGGGTAGGGATGATTCCAATGAACCATGTCATAAAAATTTGCTTGTCCGCCGCCTTGCTGGTGACGCTCGCGCCCGTCGCCCATGCCGATGACTACCAGCTCAGCCACAACCAGCGGATCTCCTGCAGCCGCGGCCTTGCCCCTGGCAAGCTGAACACCGCGACCTGCAAGTCCTACACCTATCTCTTCAACACCAAGACCTCGGAATATTTCCGTTGCCAGGTCTCGCTGGCGCTGACCCGCGACAACAAGGAAGTCATCAACGTGCAGACCGACGGCGGCTGCACCAAGAAGCCGCGCATCTTCGAGACCGACGGCCACTACGATTTCGATGCGACCGAGACCGAGCCGCCGAATACCAATTCGTTCTTCGGCCCCGGCGGCTATTCGGTGTGGGCCGCAGACGTGACCACGCAGAAGGTGCGCGGCTGCATCATCATTTCCTCCGGCCTCGGCTCCGACATTTCCAAATGCCTGGACATGACGTTCCAGTGAGGGGGCGCTCCCTCCCCCGCTTGCGGGCGCTTGCGGGGGAGGCATAGGCGGCCTTTGGCCGCCGTTCTCAGGAAAACGCCGATGCGAAGCATCGGCTATGGGAGAGGGTGTCTCCGCAATTGAGAACCCGAGAGGACAGAGTCCTCACCCGCGCCTTCGGCATAGCCGAGGCGCTTTGCCTCCGCGTCTCTAAGAGGACGGCCGCCGAAGGCGGCCTATGCTCTCCCGCAAGCGGGAGAGGTGACCGAGACCGCGGCTCAGTCGATCCGACTCGAAGCTGAAGTGCGCCACGTCGCCGCACCCGCCGAGCTCCCTGAAAATCAGGCATAACGGCTGTTTCGTGCAGCCCTGTTTTGCCTTTTGGATGGGTTGACCCGCACCCCCCATCCGGCCAATTTCGCCGCCGGTTTGGGGAGATGAAAATCATGAAATTGAAGTTGATCGGCGCAGCCTCGGCTCTTGCTCTGGCGGCGTCGGTGCCCTTGTCAGTCTCTTGTGCGCAGGCACAATCGTTCATCAACGTGCTGACGGGCGGCACCTCCGGCGTCTACTATCCGCTCGGCGTCGCGATCGGGAAAATCTACAGCGACAAGATTCCGAACGTGAAGACGCAGGTGCAGGCCACCAAGGCGTCGGTTGAGAATCTCATCCTCCTGCAGCAGGGCCGCGGTGAACTGGCGTTCACGCTCGGCGACTCCCTGAAGGCTGCCTGGGATGGCGAGGAGGAGGCGGGCTTCAAGAACAAGCTCGACAAGCTCCGCACCATCGGCGCGATCTATCCGAACTACATCCAGATCGTCGCGACTGCCGAGAGCGGCATCAAGACCCTCGCCGACCTCAAGGGGAAGAGCCTTTCGGTCGGGGCGCCGAAATCCGGCACCGAGCTCAACTCGCGCGCGATCCTGGCCGCCGCCGGTATGAGCTACAAGGATCTCGGCAAGGTGGAATATCTGCCGTTCGCCGAATCCGTCGACCTCATGAAGAACCGCCAGCTCAACGCGACGCTGCAATCGGCGGGCCTCGGCGTTGCCTCGCTGAAGGACCTCTCGACCTCGAGCCCGATCACGGTCGTCGCCGTGCCGAAGGAGACCGTCGACAAGATCGGCCCGCCCTTCATCTCGGCCGTGATCCCCGCCAACACCTATACCGGTCAGGACAAGGACGTGCCCACGGCGGCGGTCGTGAACTATCTCGTGACGAGCGCGGCGGTCTCGGATGATCTCGCCTATCAGATGACCAAGCTGATCTACGAGTCGCTGCCCGAGCTTGCGAACGCGCATGTCGCCGGCAAGGAGATCAGGCTCGAGACGGCGGCGACCGGCAGCCCGGTCCCACTGCACCCCGGCGCGATCCGCTATTACAGGGAAAAGGGACTGATCAAGTAGCGCGACTTTCTCCGTAGTCATTCCGGGGCGGCTCGAAGAGCCGAGCTATGGTGCGCAGTTGCGCACCTGAGAATCTCGAGATTCCGGGCTCGATGCTCCGGGCCGCGCTTTGCGGTCCCGTCGCATCGCCCCGGAATGACGGAGCAAAGCGCATGACGTATTCAGGACGCAGCGCAAATGCTGTAAGAACGCCCCCATCGGGGCGCGGGGAAACGGGCATGTTGCAGGCGGAGGGCGCACAGGCGCCCATCAAGGTCGAATTCGACAATTTCGAGCATGGCTTTCCGGAAGGATTCGGACCGGGCTGGTGGGGTCATCTCGCCTACTGGATCGGCATCGCGTTTGCGGCCTTCCAGCTCTACGTCGCCGCCTTCAACTATCTGCCAAGCCAGGTGGTGCGCGGCGTCCATGTCGGCTTCCTCGTGCTGCTCACCTTCGGCCTGATCGGCAACTTCACGGCCCGAAGCGATGCCGGCCGCGCGATCGGATGGCTGATCGGCGGCGCCGGATTTTTGTGCGGCCTCTATCAATGGATCTTCTACGCCGATCTGATCGCGCGCGACGGCGATCCGACGCAGGTCGATCTCGCCGTCGGTACGCTGCTCGCGGTGCTGATCTTCGAGGGCACGCGGCGCCTGATGGGCGCGGCGCTGCCTTTGATGTGCGGCGCGTGCCTCGCCTACTGGTTCTTCGGCCAGTACCTGCCGTCGCCGCTCAACCATCGCGGTTATGACTTCGACCAGATCGTCACGCATCTGTCCTTCGGCACCGAAGGTTTCTACGGCGTGCCGATCTACGTCTCGGCGACCTACATTTTCCTGTTCATCCTGTTCGGCTCGTTCCTGGAGCGCGCCGGCATGATTCAGCTCTTCACCGACGTCTCGCTCGGCCTGTTCGGCCGCACCCGTGGCGGCCCTGCCAAGGTCGCGGTGTTCGCCTCGGGCATGATGGGCACGATCTCGGGCTCGGGCGTTGCCAATGTCGTGACAGTCGGCCAGTTCACGATTCCCCTGATGATCAAGTTCGGCTACCGCCGCGCCTTTGCCGCCGGCGTCGAGGCCACCGCTTCGATGGGCGGGCAGATCATGCCGCCGGTGATGGGCGCGGTGGCCTTCATCATGGCGGAGACGCTAGGGGTCCAGTACTCGGAAATCGTGAAGGCGGCTGCGATTCCTGCGGTGCTCTATTTCGCTTCCGCCTTCTGGATGGTGCATCTGGAAGCCGGCAAGCACGGGCTCACCGGCATGAAACGCGGGGAAATCCCGAGCGCCTGGAAAGCGCTGGTGACGCGCTGGTACCTCGTGCTGCCGCTTGCGGCGCTCGTCTACATGCTGTTCGAAGGCTTTACGCCGCTCTATGCCGGCAGCATGGGCCTTGCGCTGACGGTGACGCTGATCCTGGGGGCCAGCATCACGGCGGGGGCATCGGCCATGGTGATCCGCTACATCTTCTGGATCGGGCTTGCGCTCGTCGTCGCCGCACTGTCGCGCGACGGCCTTCAGATCGTGCCGGTGTCATGTGTCGTCGCCGGGTTGATCGTGATCACCGCCTTCGTCCGCGGCGGGCTTGCCGCTTTGCGCGCCTGCCGCGATGCGCTGGCCGAAAGCGCGAAATCCGCCATCACGGTCGGCATGGCCTGCGCCATCGTCGGCGTCATCATCGGCATGATGTCGCAGACCGGCGTCGGCACAATCTTCGGCGGCTGGGTGATCGGGCTCGGCGAGAAGAGCCTATTCCTGGCGCTGATCATGACCATGCTGCTGTCGATCCTGCTCGGCACCGGCATTCCCACGATCCCGACCTACATCATCACCGCCGCGCTCGCCGCACCCGCGCTGGCAAAGTTAGGGGTGCCCCTGATCGCGAGCCACATGTTCGCGTTCTACTACGGCATCATGGCCGACCTCTCGCCGCCGGTCGCGCTCGCCGCACTCGCCGCCGCGCCGATCGCCAAGGAGAATCCGGACAAGATCGGCTGGGAGGCGATGCGCATCGCGCTCGCCGGTTACGTCATCCCCTTCATCTTCGTCTACTCGCCGGCGTTGATGCTGCAGGCGGGCGATCCGATGGCCGCAAAGCTCGGCTTCTATGGCGCGGTGGCGCTCGCGACCTTCAAGGCGCTGGCGGCGATCGGCCTGTTCGGCATGGTCGCGATCGGCTTCCTGTTCACGCGGCTCAGCTTGCTCGAACGCGCGCTCGCGCTCGGCGCCGCGCTCTGCCTGCTTGGCGACTTCCCGCTCAGTGACACCATCGGCTTCGTGCTGATGGCCGCGATCGTGCTCTGGCAATGGCGGCAGCGCCCGCCGGCAACGGTCGAGGCGGTGTGAGCCTCTGCCTCGCCTCGGCCGGAAGCGTGAAGGCGCTGGCGCTCGCAGCCTTCACGCTTGTCTGGACGCATTCGATCGAGAAGATCGACTGGCAGGAAGACTGGCGCGTCACGCCGGAGGGCCTCGAGCTCGTGCAGGCGCGAGTCAAAGGCTCCGGCGCCGGCATGGAGCCGCCGCCCGAGGCGCGCCTCACTGACGGCTGGTTCCAGTGGCGACCCGCGCGCCCACCCATGCGTGAGGTGATGCTCGGCAATTCCGGCGTCGCCGGGGAGTGGCGGTTGTGCAGCGAAGGAAAATGCCGGACGTTGTCGGAGATCATCGGCCACGCCGTCGGTACTGATGTCACCCGCATGAGCGTCTGCGAAGAACAACAGAAGTAAGGGAGAAACGCGATGGATCGGCTCAAGGGCAAGGTCGCGATGGTAGTCGGCGCCGGCTCGATCGGACCGGGCTGGGGCAACGGCAAGGCGACAGCGGTGACCTTTGCGCGTGAGGGCGCGTCGGTGTTTTGCGTCGATCGCAGCGGCACTGCGGCCGAGGAGACCGCGAAGATCATCACAAGCGAGGGCGGCAAGGCGGCCGCTTTCACCGCCGATGTGTCGCGCGCGAGCGACATTGAGGTCATGGTCGCAGTGTGCCTGAAAGCCTATGGCCGCATCGACGTGCTCGACAACAATGTCGGCATCGCCGAGATGGGCAGCGTGGTCGAGGTGACCGAGGAGAGCTGGGATCGCGTCTTCACCGTCAACCTCAAGAGCGCCTACCTCGCCATGAAGCAGGTGATCCCCGTGATGACAAAGCAGGGCGGCGGCTCGATCATCAACATCTCCTCGATCGCCTCGATCCGCCACATGGGCCTCTCCTACGTCAGCTACGGCACCTCGAAGGCTGCGATGAACATGATGACGCGCACCACGGCGGTCGAGTTCGCGCGCCACCATGTCCGCGTCAACGCGATCCTGCCCGGCCTGATGAAGACGCCGATGGTCGAACATTCCGCAGGTCTCGCTGCCAGCTACGCCAAGGGCGACGTGGAGGCGATGTGGCGCGCCCGCGACGCCCAGGTGCCGATGGGCCACATGGGCGACGCCTGGGACGTCGCCAACGCCGCGCTGTTTTTGGCCTCCGACGAGTCGAAATACGTGACGGGTATCGAGCTCATCGTCGACGGCGGCATCACGTGTAAATCAGGGGCGTGATCGCCAGCCACACCCTCCTCTGTCGTCCCGGATCTGCGCTTCGCTTGTCTGGGACGACGACTGAGCATCATCCCCCCGCGCTCAGCTCGGCACGATCCAGCTCTTCCTCGAGCTTGTGAAACGCGTCGTCGCCGATGACCTCTGTGGCACGCAGGTCGAAGATGGTCTTGCGGGCGGCGTCGATGGCGCGGCGGCGCAGGGGATCGGCGGGCAGCTCGCCGCTGGCGACGCCGCCATTGGGATCGTTCTCGGCCTGCATCAGCAGCGCCCGGTATTCCAGCCGCAGGATCTCGGCCTCTTCCGACGGATCCGCATCGATCTCGTCGAGCGCGGCCTGATAGGCGAGCGCGCGTCCGCGAGCGACCTCGCCCGCGACGGGATCATCGTCCTTGAGGTCGAACGCCAGGATCAGCGGCCGTAGCGTCAGGCCCTGGATCACCAGTGATCCCAGCACGACGGCGAAGGCTATGAACAGGATGAAGTCGCGATAGGGGAAATTCTCCGGCAGCGCAAAGGCGGTGGCGAGCGTCACCAGCCCTCGCATGCCGCACCAGGATACGATGATGCCGCCCTTGGGCGAGGTCACTGCATTCGGGTCCGTCGGGCAATAGATGCCGTACGCGACGAGGATGCGCAGGATCGTGCGGTAGGTCATCACCCAGGCGAGCCGCACCAGGATCACCGTGAGCAGGATCCACGCTGCCGCCACGCAATACTCCCAGCGCACATCCTCTGCGAGGCGCGACCAGATCGGCTGAACCTGCAATCCGATCAGTATGAAGGCGAGCACGTTGAGCACGAACACGGTCGTCTCCCACACCGCGTAGGACGGCACCCGCAACCGCGCCGGCATGCGCGCCGGCGCCATGCGCGCGACGGCCATGGCGTAGACGACGATGGTCAGGATACCGGAGAGGCCGAGATGCTCGGCGCCGATCCAGATCATGAAGGTCGTAGCGAATTGCACGATGATCGCGCTCGGCGCTTCCGTGATCCGCGTGATGAACAGCGGCATGATGCGCGCCGCGAGATAGCCGGCGATGACGCTGCCGCCGAGCGCGAGCGCGATTGTCGGCGCGATCTCGCTCCACTTCAGGTGCTCCATCACGACCGCGCCGACCGCGATGCGATAGATCAGCAGCGCGCTCGCATCATTCAGCAGACTCTCGCCTTCGAGGACCTTGACCATGCGATAAGGCAGGCGGACTTGACGCAGGATGGCGACCGCGGCAGCCGCATCCGGCGGCGCGACGATCGCGCCGAGCGCGACCGCGGCGGCCCAGGGCATATCGGGGACCAACCGATGCGTCACCAGTGCGACACCGGCCGTGGTCAAGCCGACCGCGGCGACCACAAGCGTCGAGACCGGAACCCAGTTGTTGCGGAGATCGCGCAACGAGGTGTCATAGGCGGCATCCAGTAGCACCGGTGCTACAAAAAGCGCCAAGGCGAGATCGGGCTGGAGCGTCCAGGAGGGGCTCGCGGGCACGAAAGCGAGCAGCGCGCCGCCGATGGCGAGAAAGGTCGGGTAGGGGACCTTGATCCGCCGCGCCAGCGCCGATAAGGCAACGGCGCCGAGCAGAAGTGCGATGATCCATTCGAAGGTCGACACGAGATATCCCCAAACCGTCAGCGGTACGATGCTAGCATCAATCCGGCTGTATAGTGGAGAGCGCCTCCACGACGCGAGAATTTCCGACTGCAACGATGATGCGCCGATCCATTCTGATTCCGAGCCTCTGCACCGCCATGATCCTGTGCGTGCTGCCGGCCCATCAAGGCCGGGCCGCGACCGGCGGCGAGCCGGCCGCAGTCGCGCAGATCGACATCGCGCCGTGCCTCGCCGCGACGGCGGCGGATGACGTCGAGAAGGCAATGTCCGCCTGCGGTGACGTGATCGACAACGAGAAGACCGCCAAGCCCGATCTCGTCAAGGCGCTGGTCGCGCGCGGCGCGCTGCTTGCGCGGCACGACCAGATCGATCGCGCCATCGCCGATTACAGCCGCGCGCTATTGCTCGATCCATCGCTCGCCGACATCTTCAACGCGCGCGGCGAGCTCTGGCTGAAGAAGGGCGATCGGCCCAAGGCGGTGCAGGATTTTGGTGCGGCCTTGCGGATCAATCCCAATCACGAGAAGGCCAGGGCCAACCACAAGGCGATGGCGCAGGAGCTCGAGCGTCTGGGCGCGCAGATGGCGATCGCCGGCAAGCCGAGCTTCAACTGCGCACGCGCCCGCCGCGCCGTGGAGAAGGCGATCTGCGGCAGTCCCGAGCTTGCCGATCTCGACCGCGAGATCTTTGCCGCCAGCGCGCGCGTCACGCGCGAGGCCCGTAGTCCCGCGGAAGCCAAGACCCTCCAGCGCGAGCAGGACGATTTCATCGCCCGCCGCAACGCCGAATTTGGCCGGCCCGGGTATGATTTGAAGAAGGCGATGAAGGACCGCTTGCAGCGGCTGAACGGCGTGGATGGGTACTGAACTGCTTCGGCGCGGGAGGTGCGCTCCCTCTCCCGCATGCGGGAGAGGGTTGGGGTGAGGGTGTCTCCACAGAGAGAGATTCCCTGAGGGGAGAGAGCCCCCACCCGGCGCTTCGCGCCGACCTCCCCCGCAAGCGGGAGAGGTGCACCGAGCGTGTGGCGCCGTCTTGAACCTGTCTCCGCGCGACTGCGACAACGGAGAAAGCCGTCGTCTCGGAGCCATCGCCATGTGCGGTCCGCATCATTGCCCGCAACTTTCGTTCCTTGCCAGAACCTCGCTGCTTGGCGCCAGCCTTGCGGTCGGCCTCACTCTTGCTGCAGGCCCCGCCGCGGCCGGCGGAACGCCCGTCGATTGCGTGCTCGGCAGCAAGGAATCCATTCCGCGGCTCATTGCGGCCTGCACCACGATCATCGACCAGACCGCGAATGCGGCGACCGACCGCGCCGCGGCGCTGGTGGTGCGCGCCGATGCCAACGCGAAAACCTCCGGCGGCTCGGCGGACGCCCTGAAGGATCTCGATCGCGCGATCGCGCTCGATGGCAGGAACGCGCGCGCCTTTCGCCTGCGCGGCGATCTCCTGCGCGAGGCCGGCGGCGATCTCGGCCGCGCCGCGGCCGACCTCGGCAAGGCAATCGAGCTCGATCCGCAGGATGCGGAAGCCTACGAGCTGCGCGGCATCGTCTACACCAACCAGCGCCGGCTCGACCGGGCGCTTGCGGACTATGACCAGGCGATCAAGCTGAAGCCGGACTATGCGCAAGCCTGGTCCGACCGCGGCGCGACCTGGTATCTCCGCGGCGACCATGAGAAGGCGATCCGGGATCTCAGCGAGGCGCTGCGGCTCGATCCGAACCACGCGCGCAGCTACACCAACCGCGGCGCCGCCTACAAGAAGCTCGGCCAGCTCGACAAGGCCATTGCCGACGACAGCGAGGCGATCCGGCTCGATCCCACGGAGGCGGAATTCTACGATAATCGTGGCCTGTCCTACGCGGAGAAGGGCGAGTACGACAAGGCGATCGCCGACTACGACCAGGCGCTCAAGCTGGAGCATCGGCCGAACTTCTTCACCAATCGCGGCGACTCCTATCAGTTCAAGGGCGAGCTCGGTGCTGCGCTCGGCGACTATGATGCCGCGCTCAAGCTCGATCCGAGCTTTGCCCTCACCTACAACAACCGCGCCGTGCTCTACGGCAAGATGGGCGAGCGGAAGAAGGCGCTGGCCGATTACGAGACGGCGCTGCGGCTCGATCCCGGCAACGAGAATGCGGCCGATGGCCGCCGCACCATGATTGCCGAGATCGCCAAGTTCGGTGCTCAACCGTCGCGCCCACTGCATGCGCGGTCCGCCGACGATAGCGGCCCGTCGTTCGATTGCGCCACCGCAAAGCGCGAGGTCGAGAAGGTGATCTGCGCCGATCCGCAGCTCGGCGTACTCGACCGCCAGATCGCCGACACCTATGCGCGCGTGCTGAAGTCATCTAACGGCCGCACCGCCTCCGACCTCCGCCGCACCCAGCGCGATTTCCTGAGTGCCCGCAACACTGGCTTCGGGCGGCCGGGCTACGACCTGAAGAAGGCCATGCAGGAGCGTTTGCAGCGACTGAACGGGTTGGAGAGCTGAGGCCCCTTTCCACCTCTCCCCGCCTGCGGGAAAAGGCCGGATCGCATCGCAGATGCAATCCGGGTGAGGGGGAACCTCCGCGAGTTCAGCTATCTCTGTTTTTGCGGACGCAGTCCCTCGCCCCAACCCTCTTCCCGTAAGAACGGGGAGAGGGAGTGCAGCACCGCCGGGGCGCGCCCAAGGCGGAATGTCCGCCGAAAGCCCATCCTTTTCAGCTTGAACCGCAGCCCGTTCCCGGGAAAATACCCCCAAACAGCGCGGGCAATTGACCCTGATCATGGCGGAACAGCGTTTTCGCCGTCAGGTCAAAGCCAGCGAATAAGAGGAAACGGGAGCCGGGTATGAACGTCCAGGGAAGCCTCGAAGGAAAGAGCCGATATCACGAGGTCCATGCGCGCTCGCTGGCCGACCCCGGGAGCTTCTGGGCCGAGGCCGCGCAGGAGATCGACTGGATCGAGCCTGCGAAGAAGGTTTTCGACCCCGCCCAGGGCACCTATGGCCGCTGGTTCGCAGGCGCCGTCGTCAACACCTGCTACAACGCGCTCGATCGCCACGTCGAACGCGGCCGGGCCGACCAGCTCGCGCTGATCCACGATTCCCCGCTTACGGGCAGCGTCACGAGATTTACCTATGCCGAGCTCCTGAAAGAGGCGCAGGCACTCGGCGCGATCATGCAGGATTTCGGCGTCGCCAAAGGCGACCGCGTCCTCCTCTACATGCCGATGGTGCCGGAGGCCGTGGTCGCCATGCTCGCCTGCGCGCGCATCGGCGCGGTGCACTCGGTGGTGTTCGGCGGCTTTGCCGCCAAGGAGCTCGCCACCCGCATCGACGACGCAGAGCCAAAGCTGATCCTCTCCGCAAGCTGCGGCATCGAGCCGGGCCGCATCGTGCAGTACAAGCCGCTGCTCGATGAGGCGATCAAGCTGGCGACGGCGAAGCCAAAAGCCTGCATCATCCTGCAACGTCCGCAGCATATATGCGAGCTGACACCGAGCCGCGACTATGACTGGGCGAGCCTGCGCCGCAAGGCGCTGAACGACGGCAAGCGCGCGCCTTGCGTGCCGGTCGCGGCCACCGATCCGCTCTACATCCTCTACACGTCGGGCACGACCGGCATCCCCAAGGGCGTGGTGCGCGACAACGGCGGGCATCTCGTCGCAATCAAATGGTCGATGTTCAACCTCTACGGCGTCAAGCCGGGCGAGGTCTGGTGGTGCGGCTCCGACATCGGCTGGGTGGTCGGCCACAGCTACATCGTCTACGGCCCGCTGATTCATGGCGCGACCACGGTCATGTATGAAGGCAAGCCGGTCGGCACGCCTGACGCGGGCGCGTTCTGGCGCGTGATATCAGAGCACGAGGCGGTGGCGCTGTTCACCGCGCCGACCGCCTTCCGCGCGATCCGCAAAGAGGATCCGGACGGAAAATTCATCCGGCAATACGACCTGTCGAAATTCCGCACCCTGTTCCTCGCCGGCGAGCGCGCCGATCCGCCGACGGTGGAATGGGCGGAAGCGCAGTTGAAGGTGCCTGTCATCGACCACTGGTGGCAGACCGAGACCGGCTGGTGCATCGCCGGCAATCCGGTGGGCCTCGGTCAGCTGCCGGTGAAGCACGGCTCGCCGACCGTGCCGATGCCGGGCTATCAGGTCGATGTGGTGGATGAAGCTGCGAAGCCCGTCGGCGCCAACACCATGGGGTCGATCGTCATCAAGCTGCCGATGCCGCCGGGCTGCCTGCCGACGTTGTGGAATCAGGACGCGCGTTTCAAGGAAGCCTATCTCACCGAATTCCCCGGCTACTACAAAACCTCCGACGCCGGCTACAAGGACGAGGACGGTTATGTCTGGGTCATGGGCCGCACCGACGACATCATCAACGTCGCCGGCCATCGTCTGTCGACCGGTGGCATGGAGGAGATCCTCGCCTCGCATCCTGATGTCGCCGAATGCGCCGTGCTCGGGATCAAGGACGCAATCAAGGGCGAGGTGCCCTGCGGCTTCTTGGTGCTGAAGGCCGGCGTCAAGCGCGCGCCAGCCGAGATCGAGAAGGAGATCATCGCGCTGGTGCGCGATAAGCTCGGCCCGGTCGCGGCCTTCAAGCTCGCCATCACCGTCGGCCGCCTGCCCAAGACGCGCTCCGGAAAAATCCTGCGCGGCACCATCAAGAAGATTGCCGACGGCGAGTCATGGACCATGCCGGCCACCATCGAGGATCCCAAGGTGCTGGATGAAATCGGGGATGCCTTGAAGGGAAGAGTGTGAGGCGAAACGCATCCTGCGAGCGTGACGGGACGCCATCGCTTCGGCCTCCGCTGTCATTCCCCGCGAAAGCGGGGAATCCAGTACGCCGCGCCCTCTCCGCATCTCTCGGGGTCTCTGGAATACTGGATGCCCCGCCTTCGCGGGCATGCGAAAGCACGTCGGGAGACTTACATTTTCCTCATTCCGCGCTACAGAGTGCCTGGCAAATCGAGGACCCCTTATGCCCATCACGACTGCGTCGCGCTTTCTCACAGCTGCTCTGCTTGCGCTGGCCCTGTCCGCCTGCGCTGCGCGCAACCAGGCGCCGGTGGCGATGGGCAACGACGATGACGACGCCGCCTGCCAGAGCCGCGGCTATGCGCAGGGCTCGCCCGAATACGTCGCTTGCCGCAAGGACCGCGATGTCCAGCGCAGCGCCGCGACTGCCCGCGCCGATCGCCGCCAGCGCGATCTCGGCGAGTACATGCTCAACCATCCGGAGCGGCCGTAAGCCGGCCCGGTCAACGGAGGCCGTCATGAACGAGGACCAGTTCAACACGTCCTTGCGTAAATTCCTCAAGCAAGTCGGCGTCACCTCGCAACGCGAGATCGAGAAGGCCGTGCGCGATGCGATCGCGGGCGGCAAGATCAAGGGGCATGAGAAGCTGAAGGCGAAGATGGTGCTGACCATCGACAGCGTCGGACTCGTCCACGAGGTCGACGACACGATCGAGCTGGGTTGACGAAGTATTTCAGGCTTTGTTCACGGCATTTGCAAGACGCGCCAGATCGGGGGACGCGCCGGGGCCGGCCGCCAGTCCACGCGTTGAGCCGATCGCAATCAAGAGCGGCACGAGCCAGCATAGCCAGGCCGCAGAGGCGTAAGCCGGTGCGAAAGGCCACATCAGTTGCACCGCTGCCGTGGTCGCCAGCCGCAGCCAGATTGCGCCCGACGTCACGGCCGCCATGGCCAACATGCAGCGCGCATGGCGCCGGAAATCCCTGGCCCTGAGCGCGAGAAGACCGGCAACCGTCAGCGCAATCCAGACCGTCCCCTGGGCGATAAAACCGGCGCGCGCCATCGCGTTCGCCTCGCTCGCCATCGCGACGGGAAGGGATGTAAAGCCGCCGATCAGCACGCACCCTGCCGCGATACGGCCGAGCGGACGGTGCCACGCCGGATATCGCCGCAGCAGGATCACGAGGGTAACGATCATGAGCGCCGCGCCCGATGCGATCATGTGCAGCGAAAAGATTATCGGGAGGCGTTGAAGCACGACGAATAACGGGTAGGGCAGGCGCAGCACGCCGAGGCCCGATGCCACCGCCGCAAGCCCGATCGGCAATGTCAGCAAGCCGATTGCAATCGTGATTGTAATGCCGGGACGCCTCATCGGTCGGATTGAGCTTCCGTGGAACGTTGCTCACCGCTGCGGCTTTGTCGCGGCGCTTGCGCGTGAACCCGCCTCGTCGAGAGCACGACACAAATGGATCACTCTGGAAGGCATACACCATGACCGTCACGTTCCTGACACGCTTTCGCGACTTCATCCTGGCGGGCGGTGGACGTCGCCATAGGCCGATGTTCGCGCGATGGGCTGCTGCGATCGCGCTCCCGTTTGTCGTTGCAAACGCCGCGTCGGTTTGCTTCGCCGGCAAGGCACATGCCGAGTCCGACCTTTCCGCCCTCGCGCTTGGGGGCCGCTGGGTCGACGAGATGCCCGGCGACAAGCTCGTTCTCGACATCTCATCCTGTGGAGAGGGTTGGTGCGGCGTCAACGTAGTGGAGGGGATGTGCGGCGCCACGGTCTTGCGGGTGAAGCAGTCCAAGGAAGGACCGGAATTTGTCAGCCTGAGCGGCAAGCTCGAACTGGCGCCTGGAGCGCAGCCCTACTTTGTCCGGGCTCGCGTCTTCCGCACCAACGACGCGCCGCGCCTGCAAATCCTGGGTGATAGTCGCGCCGACTTCAGCGTCATGCGCCGCTCGTATCCGTTCGTTTCCAATATGGCCCGCAGTGGCGACGCGCTGTGCCGTCCGGATGCGAAGACATCGTGATGCTTTCGCCGTTGAACCGGTGAAAGCCAACCGCCGGGAAGGCCGTACCGTGCTCCTCAGAATGAGGGGCCGCGCGATCCGCTGTGCCCAAAAAACAAAAACGCGGCGGATGGCCCCGCCGCGTCCGAATCGATTTCGACGTTCAGCCGAGGAGCTGCAACCTACTCCTCTTCCTCCTGCTTCTTGCCGCCGAGCGTCTTCAGCTTGGCGAACACGGCGTCGACGTTGAGGTCGTCGCTGCTCTTCTCCGCCGGCTCGTATTCGTCCTTCTTCGTGGTCTCGGAGGCCGGCAGCAGGGTGGCGCCGCCATAGGCTGCGTCGATCGGCTTTTCCTTGGCTGCGCGCGCCACCTCGAAATCGAGCTCGATCTGCGAGCAGAGGCCGAGGGTGACGGGGTCGATCGGCGTCAGCCCGGCGGTGTTCCAGTGGGTGCGGTCACGCACGCTCGCGATCGTGCTCTTGGTCGTGCCGACCAGGCGCATGATCTGGGCGTCCTTCAGCTCGGCATGGTTACGCAGCAGCCAGAGGATGGCGCTCGGGCGCTCGTGGCGACGCGAGACCGGGGTGTAGCGCGGCCCCTTGCGCTTGGGCTGGGGCGGCAGCACCACCTTGCTCTCCTGGAGGCGGAGCCGGTAGTCGGGGTTTCTCTCGCCCTTCTCAATCTCCTCGCGGGTCAACTGGCCGTTGGAGAGGGGGTCCATGCCCTTGATGCCCTGGGCGGCGTCGCCGTCGGCGATCGCGCGCACCTCCAGGGGGTGCATTTTGGTGAAATCGGCGACCTGATCGAAGGTCAGCGCCGTGTTGTCGAGCAGCCAGACGGCGGTCGCCTTGGGCATCAGAGGTGCGTTGCTCATGGGCAAATCTCCTTTGTGCTTCGCCCACCTCTTTGGAGGCGAAACCGGGGGGTCATCAGCGATGACGGGAATTAACCCCTATATAAGCCGTGAGGGGCCATTCACGCAATGGTTCTGCTATAGATAGTGCCTTGACAGCGCCCGAAAGGGGGCCCAAGTCCCTAGCAGTCCGTGCCAAGCCCTATTTCATCAATCGACCGGTCCCGGCCCAATGGCCGTTGGGTGATTCGGTCCCGAGATCGCTTCATGTCAGCCAAACCAGACCTCAAGATCGTGCTTTGTTCTCCCCGCGGCTTTTGCGCGGGGGTGGTGCGGGCCATCGACACCGTGGAGCGGGCGCTCACCATGTATGGCGCCCCGGTCTATGTTCGTCATGAGATTGTGCACAATAAATATGTCGTGGATGGATTGAAGAAGAAGGGCGCGATCTTCGTCGAGGAGCTGGCTGAGATCCCGGAAAATACCACCGCTCCCGTGGTGTTTTCGGCCCATGGCGTGCCGAAGTCAGTTCCGGCCGACGCGCAGTCCCGCAACCTGTTCTCGCTGGATGCGACCTGCCCGCTGGTGACCAAGGTGCACCGCGAGGCCGCGATTCACTTCAAGCGTGGCCGCGAGATCTTCCTGATCGGTCATTCCCATCATCCCGAGGTGGTCGGCACCCTCGGCCAGCTGCCGGTCGGTGCCGTGACCCTGATCGAGACCGCCGAGGACGCCAAGACAATCGCCCCGAAGGATCCGAACAACCTCGCCTTCGTGACCCAGACCACGCTGTCGATCGACGACACCGCGGAGATCGTGGCGCTCCTGAAGGAGCGCTTCCCGAACATCAACGGGCCGCACAAGGAAGACATCTGCTACGCCACCACCAACCGCCAGCTCGCGGTGAAGAAGGTGGCCCCTGTGGTCGATGCGCTGATCGTGGTCGGCGCGCCGAACTCGTCGAACTCGCAGCGCCTGCGCGAGGTCGCCGAGCGTGAGGGCTGCAAGATCGCCGTGTTGGCCCAGCGGGCGAGCGACATCGACTGGGACAAGTTCGGCGACATCACGAGCCTCGGCATCACCGCGGGTGCCTCGGCGCCGGAGGTGATCGTCGAGGAGATCATGGACGCCTTTGCCGAGCGCTACGCGCTGCATGTGGAGACGGTATCGGCCGCGGAAGAGAACGAGTTCTTCCCGCTGCCGCGCTCGCTGCGCCCCGAAGCTGCTGCCGAGTAGTCTTGTATGGCGGTCTACACCGACGTCGCCGCCGACGAGCTTGCGGATTACCTGAGCCAATACGATCTCGGCGAGTTGCTCTCCTACAAGGGCATCGCCGAGGGCGTCGAGAACTCCAACTTCCTGCTGCACACGAGCAAGGGCTCGTTCATCCTCACGCTCTACGAGAAGCGCGTGGCGAAGAACGACCTGCCGTTCTTCCTCGCGCTGATGACGCATCTGGCCGAGCACGGCATCAATTGTCCGCTGCCGGTGAAGGCGAAGGACGGCGAGGCGCTGCACGAGCTTGCGGGACGGCCGGCGGCGATCATCACCTTTCTCGAAGGCATCTGGCCGCGCAAGCCGAACGCTGCGCATTGCGCCGGCGTCGGCGAGGCGCTGGCGAAGATGCATCTGGCCGGCGCCAATTTTGCGATCAAGCGCGCCAACGCGCTCTCGGTGTCCGGCTGGCGGCCGCTGTTCGACCAGGCTGCCGCCCGCGCCGACGAGGTGCAGCCAGGCCTGCGTGCGTTCCTCGGAGCCGAGCTCGACCATCTCTCGAGCGGTGTCTGGCCGACCAAACTGCCCGAGGGCGTGATCCACGCCGATCTGTTCAACGACAACGTCTTCTTCCTCGGCGACAAGCTCTCCGGGATCATCGACTTCACCTTCGCCTGCAACGACATGTTCGCCTATGACGTTGCGATCTGTCTCAACGCCTGGTGCTTCGAGCCGGATCATTCCTTCAACGTCACCAAGGCGCGCGCCTTCCTCAATGCCTATGGTCGCGTGCGAAAGTTGACTGAGGCGGAGGAAGCCGCGCTGCCGCTGCTGGCGCGGGGTGCGGCGATCCGCTTCCTGCTGACGCGGCTGGTCGACTGGCTCAACGTGCCGCCCGGCGCGCTGGTGCGTCCCAAGGACCCGGTCGAATACGTCCGCAAGCTCCGCTTCCACCAGAGCGTTTCGAGCGTGCGCGACTATGGCCTCTTGCCGTCAGGACTGGTCGCGTGAGCGAGCTGCCCAATGTCACGATCTTCACGGACGGCGCGTGCTCGGGAAATCCCGGGCCCGGCGGCTGGGGCGCGATTCTGAGGTTCGGCGACAAGGAGAAAGAGCTGAACGGCGGCGAACGCCACACCACCAACAATCAGATGGAGCTGATGGCGGCGATCTCGGCGCTCGAAGCGCTGAAGAAGCCCTGCACCGTCGATCTCTACACCGACAGCCAATATGTCCGGCAGGGCATCACCGGCTGGATCCATGGCTGGAAGCGCAACGGCTGGCGCACCGCCGACAAGAAGCCGGTGAAGAATGTCGAGCTATGGCAGCGCCTCGACGCTGCGCTGAAAGCGCATGAGGTGCGCTGGCACTGGGTCAAGGGCCACGCCGGCCACCCCGAAAACGAGCGCGCCGATCAGTTGGCGCGCGACGGGATCGCGAAGGCAAGGTTGCAGCAGAGGGTCGGGGAGTAGGCGGACGCCTCGCAGCGCGCTCCGGGAGTCATCGCTGCAGACGCCGCCACACTCTCCGCCGTCATCGCCCGGCTTGACCGGGCGATCCAGTACGCCGCGGCGGTCGTTGTGAATCTCGCTGCCTCTGGAATACTGGATGCCCCGCCTTCGCGGGGCATGACAGCGTCAGAGGTGACTGAAAGCGGTGGCCCCCTTACAGCTGCCCGAGCAGCGTATCGCCGCCGGACACCTCGACCTTGCCGGGCATCGCCTCGAGGTTCAGCTTCTTCACCACGCCGTCCTCGACCAGCATCGAGTAGCGCTTGGAGCGGATGCCGAGACCGTTGGCGGAGGCGTCGAGCTCCATGCCGATCGCCTTGGTGAAGTCGGCATTGCCGTCGGCGAGGAACGTCGCTTCGTCACGCTGGTCGGTGTCGCGCTTCCAGGCGTTCATCACGAAGGCGTCGTTGACGGAGACGATCGCGATGGTGTCGACGCCCTTGTCCTTGATGGCGTAGGCGTTGAGGAAGATGCTCGGCAGATGCATCTTGTGGCAGGTGCCGGTGTAGGCGCCGGGGACCGCGAACAACGCCACCTTCTTGCCCTTGAAAATGTCGTCGGTCGATTTGACCTGCGGCCCCTCCGCCGTCATCACGCGGAATTTCGCCTCGGGCAGCTTGTCGCCAATCTGGATCGCCATCGTCATTCTCCCTGAAAATCGGTTCCGCTTTGTAGACCGGGCGGCCGGGCCGCACAATATTTCCGATGCGCAAAGCGCGCGGGGTTCGTAGCCCTTCACCGTGATGTCATCAGCCGGAAAAGCCGCCCTCATCCAGGAACGCTTGCTCGTCCGGCTTGGTTTCGCGGCCGAGGATGCGATTGCGGTGTGGGAAGCGGCCGAACCGTCGGATGATGTCGGCGTGCTCCTCGGCGTATTTCAGGTTTTCGCAGTCGTCGATCTTCCGAAACAGCGCGACGCAGTGCAGCTGATCGGGCAGATGCTCCGAATGCATGAACGGCAGGTAGAAGAATTCGCGCAAGGCTGGATCGACCCGCCCGTCGGCGCCGCGGGCGAGCGCCCGGCGGGCCACTTCGCGGGCCAGCGCATCGCTCGCATAGGTCATGGCGTCGCCGCGGAACATGTTGCGGGGAAACTGGTCGAGCACGATGACGAGCGCCAGCGCGCCGTCATCGCCCGCTTCCCACGATGATAAGTCTCCATTCGCCGCGCGCCGCCACAGCTCGAGAAAGCGGCTGCGGATTTCGGCATCGAAGGCATCGCGCGCTTGTACCAGCGCTCGCCGCCGGCTTCGCGCCAGAAGGCGAGAACGCCGGCCGGCGCAATGTCGTTGGCATCAGGCACCGAGGCGCCGGCTTACGCCGCCTCGGCCTTCTTCTCGTCGCGGAGCTGCCGGCGCAAAATCTTGCCGACATTGGTTTTCGGCAGCTCGGTCCTGAACTCGATGTGCTTGGGCACTTTGTAGCCGGTGAGCTGCTCGTGGCAGAACTTGATCACGTCCTCGGCCGTCAGGTTCGGGTCCTTCTTCACCACGAAGGCCTTCACCGCCTCGCCCGACTTCGCATCGGGAATGCCGATCACGGCGCATTCGAGCACGCCCGGATGGCTCGCGATCACTTCCTCGATCTCGTTCGGATAGACGTTGAAGCCCGAGACCAGAATCATGTCCTTCTTGCGATCGACGATCTTGATGTAACCCTTCTCGTCCATCACGCCGATGTCGCCTGTGCGGAAATAGCCGTCCGCGGTCATGACCTTGGCGGTCTCCTCGGGCCTGTTCCAGTAGCCCGCCATCACCTGCGGGCCCTTGGCGCAGATTTCGCCGGGCTGTCCCAGCGCCACCTCGTTGCCGTCGTCGTCGCGGATCGAGATCCAGGTCGAGGGCACGGGAATGCCGATCGAGCCGGAGAACTCGGTCGTGGTCGCCGGATTGCAGGTGAGGGTCGGCGCGGTCTCCGACAGGCCATAGCCTTCCGCGATGAAGCAGCCGGTCACCGATTTCCACTGCTCGGCGACCGGGCGCTGCACGGCCATGCCCCCGCCGTTGGAGATCTTCAGCTTCGAGAAGTCGAGCTTCCTGAAGTCGGGATGGTGCATCAGCCCGTTGTAGAGCGTGTTGACCGCCGGGAAGCTGTTGACCTGATACTTCGCCAGCTCCTTGATGAAACCGGGGATGTCGCGCGGGTTGGGGATCAACAGGTTGCAGCCGCCGGCACGCACCGCGAGCAGGTAGCAGGCCGTCAGCGCGAAGATGTGATAGAGCGGCAGCGCGCAGACGATCATGAGCTGGTCGACATGCGGAGGCGCGGCGACCGCCGGTTGGAGCCAGGCGTCGTTCTGCAGAACGTTGGCGACGATGTTGCGGTGAAGCAGCGTCGCGCCCTTTGAGACGCCGGTCGTGCCGCCGGTATATTGCAGGAAGGCGACGTCGCCGGGTGACAGTTTTGGCTTGTTGAAGGTCGCGCTGCGGCCCGCCGCCAGCGCATCGTTGAAGGCGATCGCGCCCGGCAGCGAATAGGCCGGCACCATCTTCTTCACGCGGCGAACGACGAGGTTGACGATCACGCCCTTGAAGCCAAGCAGGTCGCCCATGCTCGCCATGACGACGTGCTTGACGGACGTCTTGGCGATCACCTGCTCGACGGTGTGGGCAAAATTCTCCAGCACGAAAATGGCTTCGGCGCCGGAGTCCTTGAGCTGGTGCTCGAGCTCGCGCGGCGTATAGAGCGGGTTGACGTTGACGACCGCGAAGCCCGCGCGCAGCACGGCCGCGGTCGCGACCGGATATTGCAGCACGTTCGGCATCATGATCGCGACGCGCGCGCCGCGCTGCAGGCCGCGGCCTTGCAGATAGGAGGCAAGCGCCAGCGACATCTGGTCGAGATCGCGGTAGCTGATCGCCTTGTCCATGCAGATGAAGGCCTTGCGGTCGGCGAACTTCGCAAAGCTCTCCTCCAGGAGATCGACCAGCGATGCGTATTGCGTCGGCTCGATATCGGCTGGCACGCCGGGCGGATATTGCTTGAGCCAGATGCGCTCCATGGAAACTCCCCTCCTTGACCAGAGCCCGTTGTGTCTCGGGCTTGCCTCGTTGCCGGCAGTATTGAGCCTGCCGGAACCGGTGGCAAGCCGTCGAGGCTTAGGGCAAAGGGCGAGGGGAGGCTACTGGAATCGTCGGAATTCGCGCTGTCGCACCTGCGAGGTGCGGCCTCAGCGTCGCCTGCTGTTCCGTTAACTGTTGTTGGCCGTCGGCTTGGGTTTGGTGGCGGCCTTGGGCTTGGCGGGCTTGGACGCCTGATCGCCGTTAGATGCAGGCTTCTCTGCGGGTTTCGCCGCCGCATCGGATTTGGCTGCAGCGTGCTTGATCCCAGCCGGCTTTGCCGCGGTCCTGGTATCACTCTTGGCATCCGACTTGGCATCAGGCTTTGCGGCCGTCGTCTTGGTGTCCTTGCCGGCGTCCTTTGGCTTGTCGGTTGCGTCGGGCTTCTTGGCGACACGTGACTTCTTGCCACGCGCCTTCGGGGTGGCCTGCTGGTCGGCATCGGCGGCGACCGCCGCGATCAGGGCTGCGCCGGTGCGGGTCGGACCGGTATAGACCGGCACTGGCTCGACGGCCGCCGCGGCCGAGGCCATCAGATCCGAAGCCTTCATCGTGGGCGGTTGCAGGCCGGCGGTGAAGAACGTCACCTGGGCTTCGCCGCCGGTCAGGGACGTCGATCCGCCCGTGCCGCCATTGGTTGCGATCAGTGCATCGTCGTCGTCGCTGGCCGGCCGCTTGCGGTGGCCGCCGCACATCTCGTCACGCAGGTTCGGCGGCGAGGCGTCGACCGGCGCGAGGCTGTCGACCGTGCCGAGCGCGGGACGCAACCACGACAGCGTGTCCTGCGAGAAACCGCGCTCGAGAAGCTGCGCCGCCTTGACCGCGCGCGCGGTGCCGGAATTGGCGCCGAGCACCACCGCGATCAGCCGCCGTCCGTTGCGCGACGCCGATGCCACGAGGTTGTAGCCGGAGGCGCAGATGAAGCCGGTCTTGAAACCGTCGGCGCCGGGATAGCGGCCGATCAGCTTGTTGAAGTTTGGCGTGATGCGCTTGCCGAAACGGATCGCCGGGATATGCACGAAATATTCGTATTCCGGCAGGTCGCGCAGGAACGAGCGCGAAAGGATTCCGAGATCGCGCGCCGAGGTGATCTGGCCGTCGGCGGGCAGGCCGTTGGGATTGACGTAGCTCGTCTGCGTCATGCCGAGCTTTTGCGCGGTCTGGTTCATCATCGCCGAGAAGCCGTCGATCGAACCGCCGACGCCCTCGGCGAGCACCACGGCCATGTCGTTCGCCGACTTGACCATCATCATCTTCAGCGCGTTGTCGACGGTGACCTGCGTGCCGGGGCGAAAGCCCATCTTCGAGGGCGATTGCGAAGCGGCCGTCGGTGAGACCGTCAGCAGCGTGTCGAGCGTGAGCTTGCCGTCCTTCACCGCCTTCAGCGTGACATAGGCGGTCATGATCTTGGTCACCGAGGCGGGATACCAGGGAATGGTCGCATTTTCCGCCTGCAAGACCTTGCCGCTCTCGGCCTCGATCAGAAGCAGCGCCTCGGCGCGCGCGTCGCGCGGCGCAAGCAGCATCAGCGCGGCGGCCACGACGGCCAGGTTCAACGGGGCAAGGCGAAGCAGCGGGCGAAAGAAGTGCACTATCCGATTCCGGTCCTTGGAGAGCCGCTCGATAATGCGGTTCTCATGATCTGAGGTTCGGGTTTGAAGCGTATGTCAGCGCCGCCGCCTGCGGCGGGTGCAAAGCTATACCGGCTCGTTCACCGAGAACAGGGGGCTGGGCCCGGTATTCAGCGATGAAATAGGCCAAATTTCGACGGTTTTACCGGGACTTCACAGCCGAGGCTGCGGCCTCGGCCGCCGCCACGCTCGCCCGTGCATTTTCCTGCACCATGAACTGGGCCTTGGCGAGCGCGGCGAAATGGCCGCCTTTGGCCACGAGTTCATCGAAAGTTCCGCTTTCGATCACGCGGCCGCTGTCGAACACCAGGATCCGCGTGGCGTTGCGGATGGTGGAGAGGCGATGGGCAATCACGAAGGTGGTGCGGCCTCGCATCACTTCATCGAGAGCAGCGTTGACCTTCGCCTCGGTGACGGCATCGAGCGCGCTGGTGGCCTCGTCCAGGATCAGGATTGGCGGGTCCTTCAGCAGCGCACGCGCGATCGACAGCCGCTGCCGCTCGCCGCCGGACAGCATGCGCCCGCGCTCGCCGGCATTGGTCTCGAAGCCGCCGCTGCGCTCGATGAATTCGAGCGCCTGCGCGCGCTCGGCCGCGAGCCGCATCTCCGCGTCGGTTGCGTCCGGCTTGCCGACGCGCAAATTCTCCGTGATCGAGCGGTTGAACAGCAGCGCCTCCTGGAACACCACGCCTATGTTCCGCCGCAGCGATGTCAGCGTCACGCCGCGCACGTCCATGCCGTCGATCTTGATGAAGCCGGATTGCGGATCGAACGCACGATGCAGAAGCGCGATCGCGGTCGACTTGCCGGCGCCGGTCGAACCGACCAGTGCGATCGTCTGTCCGGGCAGTGCGGTGAAGGAGAGGTCCTCGACCGCCGGCCGCTTGCCGTCATAGGAGAAGGTGACGTCGTGGAACTCGACAAGGCCCGACAGGCGCCCGACGTCGATCGCATCGGGCCGGTCGTGCACGGCGGGCACGGCATCGAGCACGTTGAAGAATTCGCGTAAGCGTGGCGCCTCCATGAAGACGTTGTTGACGAAGCCCACGACCTGCTCGAGCTTCTGGATCAGCAGCGTTGCAAAGCTCACGAACATCACGATCTCGCCGACCGTCGTCAGCCCCTGGTCGTGCAGCGCGATGCCGAGCGTGAAGATCGCGAGCACCGTAATGGTGGTGGAGGCGCGCGTGATGACGGTGACGAGCGCCCACCAGGACAGTACGGGCATTTGTGCCGCGAGCAACTGGTCGGCAACGAAGCGCAGTCCCTGCACCTCGGCTTCGACGCGCACGAAACTCTGCACCAGCGCGACATTGCCGAGCGCGTCGGAGGCGCGCGCGGAGAGGTCGCTATAGTGCTCCTCGACCGTCATCTGCATGCCGTAGGTCTTGCGCACGACGAAGGTCGTCAGCGCCGTGAACACGATGCAGAGCGCGAACAGCAGGATCGCGAGCCGCCAGTTCAGATAGAGCGACAGCGGCAGCAGCACGAACACCGACAGGATCGCGGCAAAATGCTCGCGGAAGAAGCCGAGCCACAGCCGCCACAGCGCGTCGGTGCCGTTCAGCATCACCTTCATCAGCCGTCCGGAATGGGTGCCGGAGTGGAAGGTCAGCGGCAGTTGCAGGATATGCTCGAAATAATCCGTCAGTACCGCTTGGCGCTGGCGATGGGCGAGCCGGTCGGCATGCAGCGCCACCAGCGCGCTGCAGCCGATCGTGAACAGCCCGAACGCGACCCAGGCGAACAGGAACGGCCAGGCGGAGTTCGAGCCCGCGACGGTCTTGCCGGAGAGCACGTCGACGATCTTGCCGAACAGCACGGGCTCGGCGAACTGCGCCGCCGCAAGCAGCAGGTTGGCGACCGCCAGCAGCCAGCCCAGCCGCGCCTCCTTGCCGAGCAGCTCAAGAACGCGGGTGTAGAGACGAAGGATCGACATGAAAGGCACGGCACTCGCGCGGGCGGGATCGAACGAGGTAGCATTCTAATCAGGGATGGGCCGCAAGATACAGCCGAAGCTGTCAGTTTTATTCAATTGATCAGCCGGCCAGCCACAGGCGGCAGGAACTGTTCGTCGAAAATATCGCTCGCGGTGGGGCGCTTGCGGAACTTGAAATCCAGCCCGATCTGGTCGATCGCGCGATCGAAGCGGGCGGGATCGACGCTGCCGAGGCCGTTGCGCCGGACCTCGTCGGTCAGGATGTTGTCGGCAAGCACGGTGGATAGCCGCGCGAGCTCGAGGTCGCGCACGCCGTCCTCCATCCGGCTGACGGTCTCGTCGACCGCGCGCTCCGGCTCCTTGACCGTTGCATTGAGCCCGCCGATCAGCGCGCGAACGAAACCTTTCACGGCGTCCGACTTCGACGCGGCAAAGGACGGGTTCACCACCACGGCAAAGCCATAGGCCTCGCAGCCATAATCGGCATAGCGCAGCACCGCGAGATCGTCGGCCGGCACGCCACGGTCGCGCAAATTCACGGCCGACAGATAGCTGAACCCGGCGACGGCATCGACCTGTCCGGCGGACAGGATCGGTTCGCGCACCGCAGCACTCATCTTGTAGAATTTCACGTGCGCCGCGTTGACCCCGTTCTGATGCGCGAGCGCCGGCCACAGCCGGATCGACAGATCGCTGTCGGCAACGCCGACCGTCTTGCCCTCGAGATCGGACAGCGTATGGATGCCCCGGCTCCTGCGCGCGACGATCGCGTAGGGCGCGCGGTTGAACAGCACGAACACGGCCTTGATCGGCGGGGCGTCTGCCCTGTCGCGAAAGCGGATCAATTCGTTGATGTCGACGAGGGCGAGATCGCTGTCACCCCTGGCGACGCGCGCAAGCGCCTCCGGCGAGCCCGCGGCGCTGCCGAACGACACGGCGAGATGCTCGGCGCCGAACAATCCGTCCTTCGCCGCCATGAAGAACGGCGCCATGCTCGATTCAATCGGGCGGTCGAAAGTGAACTGGATCGCGACATGCCGGGCGGCGTCGTCTGCGGCGCTCGCCGAGCGCGGGCCCGAGCACGCCAGCACCGCGAGCCCGATCCAGAGAGCCAACAGACAGCGGGAGAGGGATGTCGGGCATGCGCGCATGAATTCACGCCGGACCAGCATTGTTTCTTTTTGTGACGCTTGCAAAGCGCCGGCGGTCGTCATCCTGGCCGATCAAACCTGAACGGTTGATGAGCGGAATGCATCACGATTTCGCAATCTCCGCGCGAATTTGTCGCCGTTCAGCTTCTGTTGGGTTGGGGAACCCAACATGGGATGCGCGGGTTTTAAGTGAATAAAGCCTGTCCCCAGGCACCCATTGAAGGTCCCAAGGAGTCCAAAGTCATGTTCGACCGAGCTTCAAGATTTGCAGGCCGCAAGGCCATATTCGCCACCGCCGCCGTGCTGGCGCTCACGACCGCTATCCCCTCGACCTCGTTCGCGGGCGGCCGCCACTGGCATGGTGGTGGCGGAGCCGCTGCGGCCGCGGCCTTCGCCGGCATCGTCGGCACGGGCCTTGCGATCGCCGCCGCCCGCGATGCGTACGCCTATGACTATGGCGGACCCGCCTACTACGGCGGGCCAGTCTATTACGGTGGGCCGGCCTACTACAGGGGCCCGGGTTACTACGGGAGCGATCCGAACTACCCGTACAATGGCAATGTCGGTCGCGATCCCTTTGCCACTTGTAGCCGAAGCGGCGCATATTGTTGGTAAGCCGTTGACCACGACGAGCCGGCGCGCTTGCCGCGCCGGCTTAAATTTTGCTTTTATTGTCGGACGTTAACGCGTCTACCATTGGTTTAGAGTAGTTTTGAGTACATGAGTGATTCGCTTGAGCGGCTATATCTGGCTGTGCTCGCGGCCAGGGATCTTGATCCGGCAACATCGCGCACCGCCCGGCTGTTTCAGCGCGGCCCGGCCAAAATGGCGAAAAAACTGGCTGAGGAAGCCATCGAGGTGGTCATCGACGCGGTTCATGGCGATAGCGAAGCCGTGATCCGGGAAAGCGCCGACCTTCTCTACAATCTCACTGTGCTCTGGGCCGCGGCCGGCGTGCGGCCTCAGGATGTCTGGCGCGAGATGGCGCGGCGGGAAGACATGCTCGGCATCGCCGAGAAGCTGCCGAAATCGCCGATGAAACTGCCCAAAGTTGCCTCGCCCCGCGTTGCCGCCCGGCGGCCAATTGTCGCGCTCGAGGGCCGCGCGGCACGCAAGCGCCACTAGAAGCGGAACAAACCGGCCCCATCTTGCGATGGACAAATCCGTCCCATGGTGCTTCATCGCGGCGCCATGCTGAAACGTATCTACGATTGGTGCATCGACGCCGCCCACAAGCCCTACGCGCTCTGGATCATGGGCGCCGTGGCTTTCGCAGAAAGCTCGTTCTTTCCCGTCCCTCCGGACGTGATGCTGGTGCCGATGTCGTTGGCGCGCCCGCAGCGCGCCTGGGTCTACGCCACGGTCTGCACCGCGACCTCGGTGCTGGGCGGCATCCTGGGCTACGCCATCGGTGCGCTGCTCTATGACTCGCTAGGTCATTGGCTGATCCAGCTCTACGGGCTCGGCGACCAGGTCGAGGGATTCCGTGCCAAATACGCCGAATGGGGCGCCGTGATCATCCTGCTCAAGGGCCTGACACCGATCCCCTACAAGCTCGTCACCATCACCTCGGGCTTTGCCGGCTACAATCTGCTTCTGTTCGTCCTGTTCTCCATCATTGCGCGCGGCGGCCGCTTCTTCATCGCGGCCATCCTGCTCAACCGCTATGGCGATTGGATTCGGGTCAGGATCGAGCGGCATCTCGGATTGTGGGTGGCGATCTTCGCTGCGGTGCTGGTGCTCGGCTTCGTGATCGCGATCAAGCTGATCTGATCAAGCTTATCTGACGGCGCGTCAGGCGCTTTGCCGGCGCGCCGGCTTCGGTTACGGTTGGGCCATGATGGTTCGATCCGGCAATCCGGTCACGCGACTCTGGATGATTGTGACAGCGGCGCTATTCCTACTGCCTGGCATCGCCGGGCCCGGATGGGCACAGTCAACGGCCCCCGCGCCGTCGCTCGGCCTTCAAGACGCCGGGCCGCAGGCGCCGCCGCCACAATCTACTCCCACGGCATCAGCCCCACCGGCGCGCGAGGAGAATCCCGGTCTGATCAACGAAATGGGCAAGCTGTTCGACAAGCTGCCCTCGATCCTGCCGCCGATCAAAAGTCCGAGCGAGACCATCGACGATCTGTCGCGCATGGCAAAGCCATCGAGCTTGGTGTCGGGGCGTGTGGCCTGTCCGGCCTCGCCAAACGGCGCGCCCGATTGCAAGCAGGCCGCCGACAGGCTCTGCCAGGGCAAAGGCTACAAGGAAGGCAAGAGCCTGAACGCGGACTCCGCGCAAAGCTGTTCGGCAAAGGTCCTGATTCCCGGCAGGACCCGCAAGTCGGATGACTGCCGCACCGATACGTTCGTCACCAGCGCGCTGTGCCAGAACTGAGGCGATGACCTGCGCGCGAGCAAACCTCAAGGAGCGCCTATGAGCCGTACGGAGCAGGACTTCCTCGGACAGCGTGAGATCGCCGACAACATCTACTACGGCGTCCAGACCATCCGCGGGAAGGAGAACTTCCACATCACCGGCATTCCGATGAACCAGGAGCCTTACTTCGTGAAGGCGCTTGGCTACGTGAAGAAGGCCGCAGCGATGGCCAATCGCGACCTCGGCGCGATCGACGCCAAGGTCGCGGACGCGATCATCCTCGGCTGCGACCGCGTCATCGCCGGCGACATGATGGATCAGTTCGTCACCGATTTCATCCAGGGCGGCGCGGGCACCTCGACCAACATGAATGCCAACGAGGTGATCGCCAACCTCGCGCTGGAATCGCTCGGCTTTGCGAAGGGCGACTACCAGCACGTCAGCCCGAACGACCATGTCAATTACGGCCAGTCGACCAACGACACCTATCCGACCGCCTTCCGCCTGGCGCTGATCCTGCGGCTCGAAAGCTACATGACGGCGCTGCGGCAGCTGCAGGAGGCATTCTTCGCCAAGGGGCGCGAGTTCGATCGCGTGCTGAAGATGGGCCGCACGCACCTCCAGGACGCGGTGCCGATGTCGCTCGGCGCCGAATTCCGCGGCTGGGGCACCACGATCGGCGAGGAGGTCGATCGTATCTCGGAAGCTCGCGCGCTGTTGCGCGAGATCAATCTCGGCGCCACCGCGATCGGCACCTCGGTCACCGCGGCGCCCGGCTATCCAAAGGTCGCGGTCCGGCATTTGAGCGCGCTGACCGGTGTCGACTTCGTGCTCGCCGGCGACCTCGTGGAGGCGACGTCGGACACCGGCGCCTATGTGCAGCTCTCCGGCGTCTTGAAGCGCACCGCGAGCAAGCTCACCAAGATCTGCAACGACATTCGTCTGCTGGCCTCCGGCCCGCGCGCCGGCTTCAACGAGATCAACCTGCCGCAGCTTCAGCCGGGCTCGTCCATCATGCCCGGCAAGGTCAACCCTGTGATTCCCGAGGTGGTCAACCAGACCAGCTTCCTCGTCATCGGCCTCGACACCACGGTGACGCTCGCGGCCTCCGCCGGCCAGCTCCAGCTCAACGTGATGGAGCCGGTGATCTCGTTCGCGCTGTTCTTCTCGATCCGCACCATGGAGCGCGCGGTCAACAGCCTGCGCGAGAACTGCGTCGTCGGCATCACCGCCAACGAAGAGCACACCCGCAACATGGTGCTCAACTCGCTCGGCATCGTCACCGTTCTGAAGCCGCTGCTCGGCTACAAGCAATGCGCCGAGATCGCCCGCGAGGGCTACAAGAGCGGCAAGTCGCTGCACCAGATCGTGGTGGTCGAGCGCAAGCTGCTGACGCAGGAGAAATGGGACGAGATGTTCTCGTTCGAGCGGCTGATCAATCCGGATCTGACCGAGTGAGAGCTTTCGCGTCCGTGTGGTGAATTCCGCGCCTTGGAATTGCGGTAATGGCGTCCGCCTGGCGGCGCTAAAACGCAATACTTGACAGTGGAAAGATTGCCTTGTTGGTATGGCGCCAAGCCTTCAACTTGTCCGCCAATAAAGGATCGTTTCGCAATGTCCATGCCTGCCTTGTTCAAGGGGCGTCTGTCGATCCCCGTGATCGGCTCGCCGCTCTTCATCATCTCGGTGCCCGATCTTGTGATCGCGCAGTGCAAGGCGGGTGTGGTCGGCTCGTTCCCGGCGCTGAACGCGCGGCCGCCGGAGCTGCTCCACGAATGGCTGGCGCGCATCACCGAAGAGCTCGCGGCCTATGATCGCGCGCATCCCGAGCGTCCTTCCGCGCCGTTCGCGGTAAACCAGATCGTGCACAAGTCGAACAACCGGCTCGACCATGACATGGCGCTTTGCGCCAAGTACAAGGTGCCGATGATCATCTCCTCGCTCGGTGCGCGCGAGGAGCTCAATCAGGCCGTGCACAATTGGGGCGGCATCGTCTTCCATGACGTGATCAACCAGAAATTCGCTCGCAAGGCGATCGAGAAGGGCGCCGACGGTCTGATCCTGGTCGCGGCCGGCGCCGGAGGTCACGCCGGCACGATCTCGCCGCTGGCTTTCGTCGCCGAAACGCGCAAATGGTTCGACGGCCCGATCGCGCTGTCGGGCGCGATCGGCAACGGCAAGGCGATCCGCGCTGCGCGCATCCTCGGCGCCGACTTCGCCTATATCGGCTCGGCCTTCATTGCGACCAAGGAAGCCAACGCGGTCGAGAAGTACAAGGAGATGATCGCGGGCTCCTCGGCCGACGACATCGTCTATTCGAATCTCTTCACCGGCGTGCATGGCAACTATCTGAAGCCGTCGATCCTCGCTGCCGGCATGGATCCGGAGAACCTGCCGACGTCCGATCCCTCCAAGATGAATTTCGGCACCGATGCTTCCGGCGATCGCGCCAAGCCGAAGGCATGGAAGGAGATCTGGGGCTCGGGCCAAGGCATCGGCAGCGTCGAAGGAATTGTGCCCGCCGCCGAGCTGATCGCGCGCTTCAAGAAGGAATACGAAGAAGCGATCGATCCGCCGTTATAATGGCTCTCGCGATGACCGCCATCTATCGCGTCGACGGCAACAGCGTCGTCACCAGCCCTGATGCTGCGGGTCCATGGGATCCGCGCATGCAGCACGGCTCGGCGCCGGCTTCGCTCGTGGTGTGGGCGGCCGAGCGGATGGCGACTTCCGTGCCGATGGACATCGCGCGCGTCACTATCGATCTGATGCGTCCGGTTCTGGTGGCGCCCCTCACCATCGCGACCGAAATCTTGCGCGAAGGCCGCAAGATCCAGCTCTGCGGAATCAAGCTCCTGGCGGACGGCGTGGTCGTGGTCGGGGCAACCGTGCTGAAGATCAGGCGGCAGGCGCTGACGCTGCCCGACGCCGTCAAGGAGCTGCCGGTGACCCTGCCGGCGCCGGAGCAGTCGCTGGTCGAGGACGGACATGCTGCCACCAGCCCGTTCGTGCGTTCGGTCTCGATGCGTGCGGCGCGCGGCCGCTTCGGCCAGGCCGGCGCCGGCGCAATCTGGTTTCGCGTCGATAAGCCACTGATCGAGGGACAAGCCGTCTCGCAGGCCATGCGCGCGGTCGTCGCCGCCGACTTCTCCAACGGCACGGCCTCGACGCTCGATTTTCGCGCCTGGACCTACATCAACGCCGACCTCACCGTGAGCTTTGCTCGGCAGCCGGTCGGCGACTGGATCCTGCTCGACGGCGAATCCTGGATCGGCGCAGACGGCACGGGCCTCGCGATGTCGCGGCTCGCCGACCGGCAAGGCTATTTCGGCCGCGCGGTGCAAAGCCTCGTGATCGAGAAGCGCTGAGGGACTCGGCAAATCGGCAGCCGCGGGCTGAACAAACGCCATTTAACGCAGCATTAACCATCGCGCTCCCAGAATCTCCTCGCAGCCGCCAATCGGCACGAAGAGGGGACGGGCGATGGACTACGATTTTCTCAACGCCAGGACGCAGGCTTCGCTGGATGAAATCCGCGACCGCGTTGCGCATGCACTCGCCCGTCACCCGCTCTGCCGCAACGTGCGCTTCGACATCGTCAGCGTGCCCCGCACCCGTCGCGGCGGCAACTGGACCGTGACGCTGCAGGCGGTCGAGCCGCGTGCGGTGTGGGAGGCCTCCGAGATCGTCGCCGATATCCAGGACGCCTATGACTTGGCGCTAGCCGCCTGATTTCGTTGAATTTCCAATGCAATGTCGCCATCGGCCCAGCGTTTTCCGCTGTGGTGGCACGGTTAGGCCTTAATTCCTGCCCAGTTTCGGGGCATTGAGCGATCGAGAGCCGGACGCGGAGAGACGTTTGTCGAAAGCCATCACCATCGTCGTGCTGACGTGCTTCCTGGTTCTTGGCGTCGCCGCCACCGCCATTTTCGGCCGTGACAGCGTGCCGGCCGCGAGCAGCGACATGGTCTCGCAGGTCGTCCCCAAGCCGGTCGCCGCCAACCGCGCCAGCAAGGCCGACCGGCTGAACGTGCCGACGCTCGCGCTAGCCTCCGCTGCCGTCGAGCCGGTGGACAGGCCTGTTCTTACCGAGACGCTGCGCCAGGCCTTCGCCGCCGCCACGCCATCCGATTTCCCCCCGGCGCCCAAGGCGAACGCTTCCGAGGCGCCGGCCGCAGCGACCGACGCGCCTGCCAAGCCGAAAGTGGTCGCAAAACCGCAGCCGCAGAAATCCTATTCGCTGCTCTCCGACGTGCAGATCGCGGGCATCAAGGAGCGGCTGAAGCTGTCGTCGTCGCAGGAATATTACTGGCCCTCGGTCGAGACCGCGCTGCGCAACGTCGCGCGCAAGATCCAGGCGAACAAGCTCTCCAATCCGCAGGTGCAGGGCGTGCCGATCGATCCGAACTGCGATGAGGTCCAGCAGCTGAAGTCGGCCGCGATGCCCCTGCTGTTCCAGTTGCGCGACGATCAGAAAGAGGAAGTGCGCAAGCTCGCCCGCATCATCGGGCTCGAGAAGGTCGCCCAGCAGATCTGACGTAGCTCGCAAGTTCCGCGCGCTTGGCGGCGGAGCTGCAGCATTTTCCCTGACGTTGCTCCGTTCCCGGAACATCAAATTGCGCGACGCGTTGCTCGCTCGAAAGAGGGAGTGGATCGATGCGCGCCTTGACAGCCTATTTCGTCGGTGGGGGAACCATCGTCGCAGCCATCGCCATCGGTCTTGGTGGCGGCATCGTTGCCGGCAACATCATGAACCCCATCGCGCTCAAGCACGGCCCCGATACGGGCAAGCAGGAGCGGCGTGCAGATTCGACGGCAATAACCCATGCGCCATCCGAGCGCGTGCAATATCTCACGGGATCGCAGGTCTTCGGCGCCGTGGTCGCTCCGCCTGTCCAGGCCGCGGCGCCGACCGCCACGGCCAATGCCGAACCTTCCGCGCCGCCTGCACAGCCGGCCGCCAGCCATGAGTCCCAGCAGGCCAACACGCAAGCCGCGCACCCTGCCAAGCCTGCGGAGCAGCAAGCCACGACCGAGCAGGCTGCCTCGCCGGATAATGCCTATGCGAAAGCGAAGGACGCCGACGTGAAGCGCGCGGCGTCGGAGCGGCATCGTGCCGACCGGCGGCAGCGCTGGGCCGAGCGCCGCCGCTACGACATGCGCGATCCTCGCGAGACGCGCGATCGGACCGACTGGGACGACGTCGCACGCAATACTCGCGAAGATGCCGATGTCCGCGAATTCGGATCAGGTCCGCGCCGCAGCTTCGTCCCGCAGAGCCGCGGCTTTCCGCAGCTCAGATTATTCGGAGCTGATGGCGACGATTAGAGCAGATGGCGGTTCATCCTAATCTCATCGCGTTTTAGCGCGCGCATCAACCTCCGTGCGACTCCACGACCTTGCGGCAGGCGTCCGAGAGCTTGGCCTTGTTGTCGCGCAGGCATGCGTTCATCTGCGGCGGCTTGCCGATATGTTCGGCGCAGAACTTGCTGGCGTCGCCGCGGCAGGCCATCTGCTCCTGCGGCGTCGGGCCCGATTGCGCCGATACGGGCACGACGGTCGATGCGAGCATGACGGTCGGCGCGAGCACGAGCGCGGCAATAACTGAAATCTTCATCATTCACCTCTTCGGGTTTCGTTGTCCGGCTTGAAACCAGGCGGCGCGACCATCTGCGGAGCGGGCCCGCGGGTCCATGCCATGTTCATGGCAGCCGAAACGTCCGGTCTCTGCGACCGCACACGCGCCCCCCCATCTTCATGGCATGTATCGGCGCGCGATCTTTTGCCATTGAGCCCTTACGTCGGCCCGCGAGAAGCGATGGTTGCATCGACAGGCCGGACGGCAAGCAGGAGAGCTGAGATGGCAAGGAAAGCAGCAACGCTGAGCATCGGCTTGGCGATTGCGGCGCTGGCGGGTGCAGCGATGCTGTCGCTGGGCACAAGTCCGGCGCAGGCAGTGGTCTATTGCAAGACGGTCGGCGTGCCCAAGGGCTGCGTCGTGCGGCCCACCGCGGCGGTGGTGGTGGCTCCGGCCGCGCCGGTCGCTGCCGCTGTGGTAGCGACCCCCGGCGTCGGTGCGCCCGGGGTCGGTGTTCGAGCGGGCACGCCGATGAACCGCGGCGGCCCGGTCAACCGCGTCGGCGTGCGCTGAGCGAGCTCCTTCTCCACCTCGGCCGGTTTGCGGGGAGAGGAAGAAGATTTCGGGCGCAGGGATGCCTGCAAGCGCACCCCCTCTCTCCGCGCGTCGCCCACACGTTCGGGGAGGGGGCTTTTTCAGCCCTCGGCCGCATCGCTGTCGGGAAAGCGCTGCGGCAGTTGCAGCCGCACGGATGTGCCCGAGGGGGAGGAGTCGAGTTCGAGCGTTGCACCACAACGGCAGGCGCGGCTCTTCATGTTGCGCAAGCCCCGCGCGGTCTGGCTCGCCCCTGTCGCCTCGCCATTGCCGGCACCATCGATGGGAAGAGCAAAACCCTGGCCGTCGTCCGCGATGCTGATCACGCCGCGCTGATCTTGCGGCGCCCCGCCGAGCGTCTCGATCGTCACAGTGATCCTGCGTGCCTTCGCGTGCTTGACCGCGTTGGTCACGGCTTCATCCAGGATGCGCACGATCTGGATGACGTGCCATGGCCGCAGCTCCGGATGCAGCGGCAGGCCCTGTGGCGTCGTCACGTGCCAGTCGAGCGCGATGTCGTGCGGGCGCAATTGTGCCGCGGCGCGCTCGCGCCATGAGCCGAGCGCCAGCATCAGATCGCCGCCGATATCGTCCATGGAATCGATCACGAGCCGCAGATCCTTCAGCGCGGCGCGCGCGGCGTCAGCGATCGGCGCGCCGTCCGCGCCGCGTTCGGAGAGCGCGACGATGCTGACGAGCTGGCCGCCGAGGCCGTCATGCAGGTCGCGCATCAGCCGGGTGCGCTCATTGGCGAGGGCTGCGGCCCGCGCACGCTCCTCCTCGCGGGCAAAGCTTGCCTTCAATCGGTCCTCGGCCTCGCGCACGCGTGCGATCAACTGGCCGGCGAAACTGTCGACCTGGTTCAGCGCGCGGGCGAACCGCCAGGTCAGGCCGGCGCCGATCGCCACCAGCATCGCCGAATAGGACAGGCGCGAGACGAAGGTGCGTTCATTGGGCAGGATCTCGAACACCGAGAGCATGTCGTGGCCCCAGCAGGTCAGCACGATGGTCACCGCGCAGCCGAGTGTGAGGCTCGCCGCATCCTGGCGCCGTACCACCGCCGTTGCCGTGACGCCGGCCATCAGCAACAGGCAGATGCCGACCGTCGGGATGCCGAGAAGCAGAAAAAGGATGCGCGGCAGCGGCTGGCCCGCGACCAGCCCGACCGCGAACACGGCGAGACCGGGCGCGAACAGCAGCGTGCCATAGCGCGGCCAGCGCCAGCCGAAGAACAGCACGGCGAAAACCACGATCAGGGCGCTCTCGATCGGGGCGGAGGCCAGCAGCACCGCGGCGAGCCGCGAGGGGTGGGCTGGCGGCACCGGCGGCGGCAGGAACGCCTGGATCACGCCGAGCACCATCGCGATTGCCAGCACGCCATAGACCGGCTCGTGGCGCCGCATCAGCCACATGATCGCGAGAATGACCGCCAGGATCGATTGCCAGGCGGAGAACACCACGGGCAGCGTGACGAACAGCAGCGTACGCGTCTCGTAGGCGCCGCGCAGGCTCTCATCCGGTCCGACATAGACGGTGTCGAGAAAGCCCTTCAACGGCCCCCACACGAACAGCCGCAACGTGATGGTGTTGGCGCCGTCGCGCAACAGCGCCGACGGGATCGGTGCGATCTCCGGCGTGTTGCGGTCGGGCCGGTTGGCGGTGGCGTCGCGCCTCGAATCGAGGATCACCACGTCGTTGACCGCGACCTCCACGGCGTTGCTGAAGCGCGGCAGGAACACCGACCACGCCGCCGCGTCAGCAGTCCTGAAGGTGAAGCTGCCCGTGTAGAGCGGCGGATCCGCGAGCGAATAGCGCGAGTTGGTGAAATGCGGCAGCGTCACCGGGCGTGTCACGCCATCCTCCAGCTGCGTGAACTCGCTCAGCGCAAAATCGTCGGGGTCGCTCGGCTGCAACAGCCGCAGCACCAGGATGCAGGCGATCACGATCAGCACCTGGAGCAGCAGATAAGGCACCAGCCGCGCCAGCCGCAGCCGCGCCCTTGCGGTCACGAGCGGCTTTACGGCGACCTCGCTCACAGCTTGATCAGGCCCTGCTGCACCGCCTCGAACACAGCTTCGCTGCGGGTATGCACCTCGAGCTTGCGATAGATGTTCTTGATGTGGCCGGGCACGGTCTGGCGCGACAGGCCGAGATGGCTCGCGATCTCGGCGTAGCTGAAGCCTTTGGCGATGCCCCAGAGGATGTCGATCTCGCGCGGCGTGAGCCTTGCGGTGTTGAGCGCCGGCCCCGGCGGCGGCTCGGCGGTGGTTTGCGTTCGCCGCACGATGAAGCGCGCGATCGAGGCCGAAATCGGCGAATGCCCGGCGACCAGTTCGCGCACGGTGGTCGCGATGTCGGTCGGGAAGGCGTCCTTCAGGAGATAGCCGGTGGCGCCGACCGTGATTGCCGAGATCACGCTTTCCTCGTCGCCGAGTGCGGAGATCACCATGATCTCGGTGTCGGGAAAGCGCCGCCGCGTCTCGCGGATCAGCTCGATGCCATGGCCGTCGGGCAGGCGGAGGTCGGTCAAGAGCACCCGCGGCGCGCGTGCATTGAGGGCTTGGCGCGCCTCACCGAGCGTGCCGGCCGTGCGCACCTCGTACTCCGCCTTGACCAGCGCATCCTGCAAGCGCCAGCAGGTCGGCGCATCATCCTCGACGAGGAGGATGGTGATCGCAGCAGGAGCCCCGTCCCGTTCCGTCATGGCAAAAACCTTGGGCCGCGTGTCCCCCGCGGCGCAAAACCGAGCTTAGCTGCGCCGCGTCGCCTGCGACACCCATAATCATGGGGCGGAGTGGCGGAGTGCGTTGTTTGCGGATCAGGAGCGAGCTGCATCAAGTCGCGCGCGGACGTTTGACGGCCGCGGCGATCCTCTCCCCGCGGATCGTGCGGAGAGAGGGGGAGTCGTCTTACCTTCCGTTCCCGCGGCAACCGCCATTGGGGCCGATGTGATAGCCGCGCGGGCAGGCGTGGGCGGCGGGATTGGCGTAGTTCTTCAGGCAGCCGCCATAGGGTCCGCGATGCCAGCCGGCGCCGCAGCCGCCGGCCACCGCGACGATGTCGCTCGTCGCGGGCGTGCCGACCGGCGCGAGAGGAGCGGCCTGGGCGGAGCCGGTGATCGCGGCGAGCGCAAAGGCGGCGGCATGGATGTGTCGCATCATGTACTGTTCTCCGTCCGGCGGCTCAATGCGTGGCGGCAAAAGCGATACCGGCGCGCACTTCGGCGATCGCCTGGTCGATCAGGCCGAGCGCCTTCTCGCGGTGGCCGCCCTTGTTCGGTTCGGCCTTGGCGAGCTCGGCGCGGGCCTGTTGCAGGATCGTGACGCTCTCGTCCATGTGCGGCTGGGCGCCGATTGCGTAGCCGATGCCGAGGCTTGCGGCGATCGTCGCGCCGAGCGCGAGGCTGCGGGGTAGAGAAGTTCGCATGTCGTTGTCTCCTCCAGCGGGCGTCAGGCGGCGGCCGCCCGGATGCCGGGATGCGCCGGCGCGAAGACGAGCCCGACGCATCCGCGGCCTGAATAAGGCTCTCGCCCGCGCGCCGTCTTGGACTGTCCGGCGTCGAATGATTTCGGGTTTGGACTGACCGGCGCTGTTTAAATCACGTCATCGTGCTGATAGCCTGACGAGGTGCGTTCACCGGGCGTTCAGTCCGCGCCCGGCAAGTTCGCTCCGTTTCTTGCCAGTCAGTCTTCACAAGTCTCTCTTCAAAGTCCTTTCCCCAAAAATTCCTTCCCCGATGCCCGTCATCCGGAAAGCGTTATCGACCGATATGCTGCCGCAGGGGCTGTCTGAGCGGCAGCGCTTCATTCGCTTTGCGGAATTGTTCGAACATTTTTCCAACACCGGTGAGCTCGACCCCGCGTTCGACGTGCCGTTTCGCGCCGCCATGAACTCGATCCACATCGGCACCACCATGCTCGGACGCTGCGACGGTAGCTTCGTCACGGTGCGGCGTGAGAAGCGGCAGGTGATCGAGACCGGCGACGACCGCTTCTGTCTCGTGCGCAACACCGGTGATCGCGCTTCCTATGTGCGTCACCGTGGCCGCGAGATCACCTTGCGGCCGGGATCGATGGTGCTGCTCAAGCTCGACGAGCCGTTCTTCGCAGCTGACGGCGCGAACCACAAGCGCTTCACCAACGTGCATCTGCCGGTCGCAACCTTGCGCGCGATGGTCGCCGACGTCGATGAATTGGTCGGGCAGGAGCTTGCGCCCGGCGGGGCGCTGTCGCTCGCGATGGACTACAGCGATCTTCTGCTGCGCCATCCGGTCGCCGTCGACGAGGCCGGCATGGCGATTGCGGCGCATCTGCTCGACCTCGCGGCGCTCGGGCTCGGCGCACGCGCCGACATCGCGTCCGCCGCCAGCCGGCGGGGCCTGGGTGCCGTGCGGCTCCAGGCCGCGCTGGCGATCCTGCAAGCGCGTTTCCAGGAGCCGGATTTTTCTGCGCAAAAGCTCGCGGCTGCCGCCGGTCTTTCCGAGCGCTATGTCAACGAACTGCTGTTTGAGGCCGGCGCCAGCTTCACCACGCGCTTGAACGAGCTGCGCCTGCGCAAGGCTGCGGATCTGCTGGCCCGCAGCGAGGGACGCATCAGCGACATCGCCTTCGCCTGCGGATTCAACGATCTCTCCTATTTCAACCGCTGCTTCCGCCGCCGCTTCGGCCTGACGCCGACGGCGGCGAGGGGGAGGTGAGCGCTCGCTCTGGTGGGTTACGACGCCTCCAGTCGCGGCGGCGGATAGCGCCGCGCGAGCGCCGACAGCGACAGATGTCGCTCCTCCTCCGGCAACTCGAGATAGGCCAGCACCTGCGCCCGCTTCCAGCCGTCGACGCCGAAATCCATCGCCATCCATTTCTGCGGCTCGGGCCCTTCGAGCCCACGCACCCAGACGAAATAGCGGGGGAGGTCGCCTGGCTCTGCCTCGGTCGCGCGTCGTCTGGCCATCAAGCTGCTCGCTGAGTGGAGACCTGCGGAGGAGAATATAGGCGGACCAGATGATTGCTAGGGGAGGGCTTCGCTTCACTGCGAGAAGAACGGCGAGCCGGTCCGTCTTCGCCAAGAGGCTTCGCCGCACACGCTTCGCGCTTTCGGTCTCGCATGGCTGCGCCACGCGAAGCCCGAAAGGGCGTAGCGTGGTGCCCCTGGCCGACAATCGCCTAGTCCTATAACGAATTGAATTTGCGCCAGTTTTAGTTGCCGATTGCTGCGGATACCAACAGGAATACCAACAAGATGGCGGAAGGCAGTAGCTCGCAAAAATAAATCAGCAAGCGCTCGGCAGCAGGCGGTCCTGCGGTCCTTGTTTCCACAATCGCCTACCGGAATCGAACCCGGCTCAGACTCGAATCTTTGGAGGAGGCAGGCGAGCGCTTACTCAGCAGCTTTCAGTCTTCTTCGAAATGGAGTGATTGAAAATCGTGAGTTTGACTCCCACTCTCTCCGCCATAGCAGATTGATATTATTAATCTTTTTTGAATAATCTGAATCCGACCCCCGGATCAACCTCCGTCACAAAGAACCTTTAGCCCGAAAAATCCGGGGCTTCAGCGTAATCCTGCCTAAGTGGAACAGGAGGTCGGTGGTTCGAGCCCACCCAACTGTAGGCGCGCGTTGTGGTTTGCCATTCGTGACGCTATCGGGCAGGCCATCACACTGCTCGACATTGAAGACGTGTATTCCCGCATCACTGGGGCTAGCCGCGTGCTGGTTTCGCCGTCGCCTCCTTCCTTAATCTGCAGTTGTTTGACGAAATATGCCTTCGTGCCGCGTTCGCCCTTGTGCACACGCCCGCCTAATTCGAGCGCCTGCTTGAACGTCAAAAACCGCGGCGTGTGATATCCTGCCGCTTGCGCCATCCAAAGCAAGACAACATTGCATCCGGAATAGGGCCGGTTCGTCACAGCATTGCACGGGGTGTTCGCGCCAGCCGTTGCCGACCATGGTTTAATCCAGGGGGCGGCGTCGGCTTCTAGTTCTGTGATGATGCGCGCGGAGACTTCCGCGTAAAGGTCGCGTTTCATGTCGCTCGCTCCTGTAGGGAACGCCGACCACCACTTGGTCGCGGGCATACAGGGCGCGTCGGGCCCTCGCTGCGCGCTTTTGACCCCCGGGGGGTGCATGGACAGGCCCGCGTCTCGCGCGCGCGCAGACGTGGGTCGGAAATATGTAGCCTAGGAAATCCGCGCGTTAACGAAGGTAAACGCGCAATCCGTGGCAGGTCTCAGAAGGCAAAGCCACGGCCGCTAAAGTGTGGACACTCTGTTTCGCCTGGGGGATCATGCAGTGTTAGGCGAACCGGGGCGCCGCCATGGACGTCGGAGGTTGGCTGCGGAGGCTTGGCCTCGAACAATACGAGACGGCTTTCCGCGAAAATAGGATCGACGATACCGTCCTGCCGAGATTGACGGCTGAGGACTTGAAGGAACTCGGTGTCGGATTTGTTGGGGATCGGCGTAAGCTGCTCGACGCCATTGCAGGTTTGCGCGCTGAAGCCACCGCACCAACGCCGCTGTCCGACGCTCCTCTGGCAACCGACAAAGCCGCCAAGGATACCGCCGAGCGCCGTCAGGTGACGGTGATGTTCTCCGACTTGGTCGGCTCGACGGCGCTCTCCGCGCGGATGGACCCGGAGGACCTGCGGGAGGTCATTTCGGCCTACCAGAGGTGCGTCGCCGATACCGTTCAGCTCTTCGGCGGCTTCGTCGCGAAGTTTATGGGTGATGGGGTGCTCGTGTACTTCGGCTATCCGACAGCCAATGAGGACGACGCTGAGCGCGCCGTGCGCGCCGGGCTACATGCGATTGCCGCAGTTGCCGGGCTCAAATCGTCCGTTCCGCTGCAAACGCGCGTCGGTATCGCAACGGGCTTGGTCGTCGTCGGCGACCTGATCGGCACGGGATCGGCACAGGAGCAGGCGATCGTCGGCGAAACACCCAATCTTGCCGCCCGCCTCCAAGGCATCGCCGAGCCGAACACGGTCGTCATTGCGGAGGCCACGCGCAGGCTGCTTGGCAATCTGTTCGAGCTGCGGGACCTCGGGGCAAAGGAGCTCAAGGGGATCGCCGGGCCGGTGGGCGCTTTCGCGGCGTTGCGGGCCAGTTCCATCGAGAGCCGGTTTGAGGCGATGCACCCGGGCGGCCTGACGGCACTTGTTGGACGAGAAGAAGAGCTTGAACTGCTGTTACGCCGCTGGACCAAAGCCAAGATTGGCGAAGGCTATGTGGTGCTGCTATCCGGCGAGGCAGGCATCGGCAAATCCAGGCTCTCCGCCGCGCTCATCGAGAGTATCGCGGCCGAACCCCACACGCGCTTGCGTTATTTCTGCTCGCCCCAGCACACCGGCAGCGCCTTTTATCCGATTATCGGACAGCTCGAACGTGCCGCCGGATTTGCGCACGGCGACCCGCTGCAAACCAAGCTCGACAAGCTCGACGCGCTACTAGCGCAGACCTCGACGGCCAAGCAGGACACAGCGCTGGTGGCCGAGATGTTGTCACTTTCCAACGACGGACGCTACCCCGCTCTCGAGTTCGCCCTGGAACAGCGCCGAGAGAAAACACTTGCCGCCCTCGGCGTCCAATTGGAAGCCCTGGCGCGCGCCAGCCCAGTGCTCATGATCGTCGAGGATGCGCATTGGGCCGACCCCACGAGCCTGGAAGCGTTCGGTCGCATTGTGGACCGGATCGCGGCGCTTCGCGTGCTATTGATTGTGACGTTTCGGCCGGAGTTCGAGGCGCCCTGGGTCGGACAACCGCAGGTCACAGCTCTTGCTCTCAATCGGCTGGGATATCGCGAGGTCGGCACCATGATCGACCGCGTGCTCGGCAACAAGCTGCTGGCGGCGGACATCCGGAAAGATATCATCGAGCGCACCGACGGCATCCCCTTGTTCGTCGAAGAGATGACAAAGGCGGTGTTGGAAGCCGGGGGCGAGCTCGAAGCGAAGCAGATTGCGGCCGCGGTTCCCTCTCCGATGGTGGCGGTCCCGGCGAGCTTGCATGCTTCTCTGATGGCGCGGCTCGACCGGCTCGGCCCGGCTAAGGAGTTGGCGCAGATCGGGGCGGCGATCGGTCGCGAGTTTTCTCACGCGCTATTAGCCGCGGTGGTGCGCAAGCCAGAGACGGAATTGGCCGCATCACTCGATCGTCTGATCCGGGCCGGGCTGCTGTTCCACAAGGGCGTGCCGCCGCACGCGACCTATCTGTTCAAGCATGCCCTGGTGCAAGACGCCGCGTACGGAACGCTGGTGCGCGAACCGCGACGCGCGTTGCATGCCCGCATCGCCGGCACCTTTGAAAGTCAGTTCGCTGAAATCGCTGAGAACCAGCCTGAGATTTTGGCGCGTCACTGCACTGAGGCTGGACTGATCGAGAAAGCCGCCGGTCTATGGGGCAAGGCCGGACAACGGTCGCTGGCGCGCTCGGCTCTGGTTGAAGCCGCAGAGCAACTAACTCATGCGCTAAATCAGATTGACACCTTACCAGCAACTCCCGCGCTACGTCGCGAGCAAATTAACTTTCAGGTCTCACTCATAACGCCACTTATGCATGTTAAGGGATTTGGCGCGCCAGAAACAATGGCCGCTGAGGAGCGAGCGCTTCAATTGATTGAACAAGCCGAAGCGCTCGCTGAACCGCCTGAAGACCCACTGCTATTGTTCTCGGTTCTTTACGGCTTCTGGGTAGCGAATCATGCTGCGTTCAACGGCGACGCCGTGCGCGAGCTCGCAGCGCAATTCTTGACGCTTGCGGAGAAGCAAAAGGCGACAGTTCCTCTCATGATCGGGCATCGCCTTATGGGCAGGTCGCTACTGGATACGGGAAACATCGTCGAAGGTCGGCTACATTGCGGTCGAGCCCTGTCGCTTTACAATCGTGCCGAGCACCGTTTGCTTGCAACGCGTTTTGGCCAAGACACCGAGGTGGCGGTCTTGTCCTTTGGATCGTTGGCGCTGTGGTTGCTCGGATATCCCGATGCTGCACTCGCGGACGCAGACCGCGCGATCAAGAATGCGCGCGAACTGGGCCAAGCGGGCGCGCTGATGTTCGCGTTGGCCCACATTCCGCTTACCCTCGTACATTGCGGAGATTACGCAGCAGCGAGCGCCAACGCCAATGAACTCGTCGACCTGGCAACCGAGAAAGGTGCCTTGCTGTGGAAGGCGTGCGGAACGATGGTGCAAGGTCTTTTGATGAGTTCGCTAGGCAAGGCGCCTGACGCCGTCCGCATGATCACGTCCGGGACTACCGCATGGCGGGCAGCCGGGTCACAAGTTTGGATTCCGTTGTACTTATCTCACTTGGCGAAATCCTATGCGGTGCAGGGACAACTTGATGATGCTTGGCAGTGCATCAATGAAGCAATCACAACTGTCAAAACAACAAAGGAAAAATGGTACGAGGCCGACGTGCATCGCGTCGCCGGCGAAATCGCCCTGATGTCGCCAGAGCGGGATGCGGCAAAAGCCGAAGGCCATTTTGAGCAGGCTCTTGCAGTCGCCCGCGCTCAGCAGGCGAAATCCTTTGAGCTGCGCGCGTCCATGAGCATGGCGCGGCTGTGGCGCGATCAAGGGAAGCGGGACGAGGCCCGAGAACTTCTCGCTCCGGTTTACGGCTGGTTCACCGAGGGGTTTGACACGTTGGACTTGAAGCAGGCCAAGGCCCTGCTCGACGAGTTGGCGCAATGAGAAGCTCAGCTTTGAAAGGTAACAAGGTGAAACCACCGAGCTCTCGCGCTCGTTCACTTCGCGAACGTTTTGAGCTTGTTACCTTTGAAAGCCTTCACGCAGCGACAGCGAGCTCCGATCGGGACCCGCCATCGCGAATGGCAAAGTAGCTTTCAAGTTCGCTGATTGCCCGACGCTCCCATTCATATGCCTGCTCCAATAGCGTCCATTTTTGACCTGGACGGAACGCGGCGGTCTGCCGGCACAGTGAAGCGATGGTGCGATATCGTCTCACGTTTTCCAAGATAGCCGTTCCACTCATCGAATGTCCCGTTTGCTGGTCGTGAGTGAAATGTGCGGCGGGCGATTTTCAAATTCGTTAGCGGGCTTGGCTGAGAAGGCGGATTGGTTTGCAAACTGTTGAGCTGCGGACGAGGGTCAGGGCGGCCTGTCGGCTATCTCGAGAAAAGCGGTCATAGATCGCGGTAGGTGCGGCTGGCGCTTTTTGACCCATTTCCGACCTGGTGCAAATTGCGGGATTAATTGATAAACTATCAATTCTCGGTGGTCGCCGATGCGTCCTGCCGAACAATCCAAGCAGTCGCCAAGGGGGGGACCAATGACAACCGCCTTCCCACCCGCGCTCGGCTTCCGCTCTTCGGGACGCGAGCACAGGATATGTAGAAGTGCATTTCGCGATCATCGTAGCACCGCCCACCGCGCGGAGTTTGCAAAGAGGGATATTGGCTTGGCTGGGAATTCGGCCCCCCTGCGCCGGGCGATGCTTTGAATGGACCGGCCGTTTCCGCTGAACAATCGGATCAGAGGAGCTCGCCGGACGCCAGGAAATTCAATAGCTCGGAGTTCGCAGGTTCGCAGGAGCTTACAACCGGAAGCACCGAGATGCGACAAGATCCACCACAAATTGGAAGCGCGAGTACTTCTTCCGAACAAACACAACGAGACCGTGTCGATGCGCCACGACAAGCCTGCGCACCAATCGGAGTGACCGCTGGAGGCGATCTCGTTTTTCCGATGGAGTGCCGAGAGCAGCTGCATCGCGGCCCCGCTTCCTCGCACGATCGATCGGACGCAACGCAAACAGCCAACGAAAGCCAACAACGCGCGACAGTTGCACCTCAACGCAGCGCAGAGGCGACGAGTGAACGATCGCCATCTCTGAAGAGCCCTGATCTCGGCAGCAGGACCGGCTCAGCAGCTACGAAAATGGATTCGAGAGGTGATGAGAACACAGCAGCCCGCAACGGCGATTCGACAAGAGTCCGGCCGTCTAGCGGGGCATATGCTTTCGCCAGAGAGAGCACATCAGCTAAAGCGCGCTCCCTTTCTCAGTCGGATGAATGGTTCAACCCCTTAGGGGAAAGCGCTTGGTCTCGAAATACCTGCCTCAGTGCTTGCCAGCGCCGACGAGGTCATCGAATAGCTACCGGTTACGGCAAAGAAATGACAGGCGGACTTCACCTAGCCGACACTCCCGCGAGAGTGCTGAACGTTGGCGCGAATTTGAGCCCTATGGTCCATGAACCACTTTGCCAAATCGACAGCAGTCATCCGGAGGCCCGGCCCTTCAAGCGATGTGATGCAGTAACCCTTCTCATTGAAGGAGTATGCTTCCATAATTGCCTGCTCTCTCGTTGAAAAGAAGCGGGACTGCTTTGCGTTCTGATGCTTGTCGAGATAGCGGAAGAACCAGGCGCCGGGCATTTGTTCCTCGTATAACATGAGTAGCGGGTCGCAAACCACGGCGTTCGCCGGGCGCTAGCTCCCCATTTTGGACCGTCGCATCAGCGCCGTCTGTTTAGACCCGCACAAACGACGTATCTGAATTTTCGACCGACAGTTTGCATTTGTTATTGAGCGTAAAAGTTTAAACAGACCCGCACCGGCTCGATCAAGTTCACGACAGCTCGCGTGATAGCGACGCCGCAATACCTCCTGCCGAACAGACGAAGCCATCGCACCGAATATTATGCGCGACGGCTTCGCCATTGGGGCCGGACGACGGGCAATGTCCGTGTTGAGAAGCTAGCGCTCCGCGGCGACGCTGCAATCGAGTTCTAGAATTAAGCTTGATGTTGCGAGACCATGTTAATTCTGGAACCGCTTGCCGCCGCCGATGCCGTGAGGCCAAAAAAGCACTGCGGGTTAGCGCCGCCGCGGCATACTGGTTGATCGCGAAAAAGAGGCCGCCGGGAACGAACCCGACGACCTCAAAAGTTATGTTGCGTTGCGACGAGGTGCGTCGCGCTACATGGCGGAGCGGGGCGTTAAGCGCCTTGCCTTGCTGTGCCAAGAGCCGCCTTGTAAGCGAACCCATGTAAGCGATGCAAGCCCGAACGCATGTTAGTGATGCAAGCCCTCATGTGAACGATGCAAGCCACGGTATAATTATCGAGAGCGCTTTGGGTTTTCTGCGCGACATGTCGCAGCGACGACTGGTCGCGCGGCCTTACGGGACAGTTACGCGGTCTGCCTGACCGCATATAAGGCACGGCGGCTCGGGGGAAGGAGAGCAGCCATTGTCATATGACCCCCAACGCGCGATCAAGCGCCACCGTCGTCTCGATGAAATTGAGGACGAACTGAAAACCATCGAGAAGAAACTTTACTGGCGGCTACGGGCTAAGCAGATCGCCCTTATTCGGCGGGATGATGCAGTGGCCGCGCTGCTGCGCCAGTTTGAACGCGACGCGCGCCTCTAATGCTCGCAGCCCGACCCCAGAAGATCACCTTTGGCGAAATGCGCGACATGGGCGTTCGCGGCGTCCTGGTCTACTGCGCCGACTTCCAGTGCAGCCATTCCGTCGCTCTTAGCGCCGACCACTGGCCTGACGACGTGCGGCTATCCGACATCGAGCCGCGGTTCGTCTGTGCCTGCCGCAAGAGAGGGGCGGAGGTCCGGCCGGATTTTAACTGGAGCCGGCCTGTAGCTCCCGCGATGGGATGTCGGAATACGGGAGACTAGCCCCTCGGACCTGCCGGCCCCGGCGGCGTCTTGGCTGGCAGTGTTGAGCCGGCGGTCCTTGGGCTGAGCGCACGGGGGAGCGCTCGAACGTGTCGAGGCTAGAGCAGTTCTTCGATGGACAAAATTCAAAAGCCTGACATGTGCGGTTAGGCCGCGCAATGAATGAGGCCGCAGGACAGCTCGATCTCGCGGCCTCACCTCCACCGATCGACGAAGAAAAGGTTTAAGTATGAAATTCCTGCCCGGTGTTCCTCCAATAGAACACCGTGTTCCAGAATTGGCAAGCCGCTTGGAAAGGCCCGCCAGCGTAACCCGGTGGGCTCTGGCCTCGGATGCTCCGGCAAGTCAGGCGAACTGATCCCGCAGGTTATTGCCTGTCTCGCCACCGACGAGATCGGCGAGCAGTTGGCGGGCGGCGCGACGCACCTAGGATGCCGTTTCCTTGACTCCGGCGGGGCTCAGGATTCGCTCTCCGGATCGAGCGCTAGGGTAGGTGTCGTCCAACGGACGGCCGCTCCAGCGCGCCGCCACCGCGTGGCAAATGCCAGCTGGACCGACCAGCCTCCTGGGCGTTTTATCGACACGCGCGGCATGAGCAACCGCGCATTCCCGTCGTCGCCCGTGGCAACGCGATTCGCACTTGCCCGCTGGACCACTATCTTCGGCCCATGTCCCAGTTCGAGTTCTGCCTTTGACGAGCGGCAAGGCTGTGTCTGCCGACGCCGAGTGATACCACGAAAGTAACTGGATGGTTAGTGTCGAAGCGCGCCTATCGCACCGGTCACGTCCCGGAGATTCTCGGTTTGCTTGATCTGCTGACTGATTTTGTCTGTGGTCGCGCGGAGTGCGTCGACACCGATCTCGCTGTTCGCCGCACTGGCGCGTAGCGAGCCCATCTCGTCCTTGAGTTCGGTTAGATTAGACGCGATCCGGGCAGCCGTGTCGCGCCCGTGCGCCTCATTCTCATCGATGGTGGTACGCAGCGCCCCAAGGCCGATCTCGGCATTGGCGAGGCTCGCCCGTATACGGGAAAGCTCCTCGGAGGTGTCGCTCTGGCTCTCGCGCAGCTTGGCATTCTCCGCCTTGACTTGGGCAAGCTCTGCCGCAAAGGCAGCGACGCGATCCGCAAGCGTAATGGTAGTTTCCTTGGCCTCATCGACGCCATACTCGCTCGCCGAGACGCGGTGGGTGCCAATGCCTCCCAACATCACGCCTGTGCTAGCCGCCAGCGCCAGACCCATGGTGACACGGAAAGGGGCGACTGTCCGCCGACACAGCGTCTTTACTGAATCACTCATACACAGATCTCCAGTCTTGAAAGAAAGACAGGATGATCTTGTTTAGCTTGCCAATTCCCTAATTCGCATCGACCTGTTCTGAAAATCTGGGCTTCCTCCACGGAACTTGGAGCCTGTTGTCGTTTCATGACTCTCCGGTGAGGATTGCGCTTTGCGGGTCACTTCCAGCGGGCCGCCCGCGGGCCTGGCGCGAACTTGGCGCAAATTCACAAATCGCCGGCAGCGATGGCGCGCGGAAGACGGGTTGGCTGCGGGTTAGGTGTGGCCTGTCAGGAGGTTGTCCATCTGGTCTGAACCGAGGAAGCTGAGGTTGCGAAGCTTCAGTGTTCCAAG